>NZ_LXHX01000052.1:0-7988 GCF_001649495.1 Emticicia sp. MM
GGCATATTGGTTTCCGTTTGTAGAAGCATGGAGAACAGGAAACGTAGTGGATTAGGACGTAGTTCAGAAGGATTTAAAAAAACAGGCAGTGATTCTAAGCCTGGACAAAAAAAAAGATATTTTGCTAAACCAACACCAGTAGGATTTGAGAAGCCTTCAAAACCTGACATTGTATTTGGTGTACAGTCTGTTTTAGAAACATTAAAAAGTACTAAAGAAATTGAAAAAATCTTACTTCAACGTGATTTTGGGCACGCTGAAGTTGAGAAACTGGCTCGTGAAAGAGAGATACCTTTACAGAGGGTTCCTTTAGAGAAACTGAATCGTGTTACGATGAAGGTTCATCAAGGTGTAATTGCATTTGTTTCTGCTGTGAATTACGCAAAAACCTCTAATGTAGTTGCTGATACTTTCGAACAGGGTGAAACGCCACTTTTGCTAGTTTTAGACCGCATTACAGATGTTAGAAATTTTGGGGCAATTGCACGTACCGCCGAGTGTGCTGGTGTAAATGCGATAGTTGTTCCTGCTCGTGGGGCAGCACAAGTTAATGCAGATGCCATGAAAACATCGGTTGGTGCATTAAACCATTTACCAGTCTGCAGGGAAAATAGTTTGTCGCAAGTAGTTAGTGAGTTACAACAGTCTGGAATACAGGTTGTAGCATGTACTGAAAAAGCGAATGATGAATTGTATGAAATCGACTTTACCCTACCAACTGCAATTTTGATGGGCTCTGAAGAAGATGGTATTTCTGATAATTTATTAGAACAGGCCGACTTCGCAACTAAGATTCCAATGATGGGAAAAATAGGTTCGTTGAATGTTTCAGTGGCTACGGCAATTATTTTATATGAAGCTGTAAGGCAACGCCAAAACAATAAATAAAATAACAAAAAAGAGCCTCTATTAAAAGGCTCCTTTTTGTTATAGACGTGATTCTGCTAATCAAAATAAAGGAGGTATTTATTCCTAAACACCTCCTTAAAAATTATTTTCTTGAAAATTCTGCTTCTATTATCCAAAGAATACTGTCGGGATCGGTATCGCCTTCAACAGTTATATCCGCTTTCTGATAGGTTGAGAGGCGTTCATTATAAGTTTGTGAAATAGTGTCTAAAAGCGATTTACTTTCTAAATCAAATAATGGACGGTCATTTTTTTTAGAAACTTTCATTCTTTCGACTAACATTTCTGGTTTTACATCTAAGAAAATACTAATACCATTTTCTTTAATATAATCAAGGCCATCGTAATAGCATGGAGTGCCACCGCCAGTGGCTACAACCATTTTTGAATCCTTAATAATTTTTTTGAGTTGTTGGTTTTCAACTTTTCTGAAATATTCTTCGCCATTTAAGCTAAAAATTTCCGCGATTTTCTTGCCTTCTGCAATTTCGATTCTCAAGTCTAAGTCCACAAATTCGTATCCGAGACTTTTTGCGATTTGTCGGCCAAGTGTACTTTTACCCGACGAAGGCATTCCTATTAAAAAAATATTCGTGGTCATTCTCAAATCGATGCTTCTTTTTTATTTTAATGTTTCAGCTAATTCTTTTTTACTTGGAATACTATGATTACCCCATTTACCCTTGACTACTCCATTTTCTAACAAAATCACGCATGGATTTGTTCTGGCCATTGTTTTTAAAACTGTAGCATCTGCCGAAAAATATGGAGTAGTAATATGATTTGTAGTTTTAAATTTTTCATAGTCGGCTTGTATCACTGATGTCAAAATCATTGGTTGAACTCCAATTGATTCTGCTTCTTTGATGACCGATTTTAGGTTTATCACTTCCGCTTCATCAATTTGCTCAACATTTTTCAATATAACTAATAATTTTTTACCAGTAAAGCTAGAATCTGTATAATTATTACCTTGTGAATCGCTAATATTGTAATCAGTAATTTTAGGTTTAATTTTATCCTCATTTAGTGTAACCATAGATACATACTTATAGGTGAGTGTATCCATCAGAAATTCTTTTGCTACTATGGTTTCATTGGTTTTTTTGTTCAAGAAAGTAAATTCCATTATTGGTTTTACTCCCGTTGGCTTCATTTGTTCTGGAATACTTTTACCTACGGCATACGGTAAAAAATCAATAGGTGGCAAGTAGCGTATGGCATAAATACCTAATCCAAATGAAATAATAGTAGTTATGGCCATAAAGGTATGCAAATTTGATTCTTTATAACCACTTCTAAAAATAAAAATTACGAGTATTAGAAAGGTTAAGAAAATATCTTTATTAAAAGAAGTCCAAGGTTTAAGCTTTAAAAAATCCCCGAAACAACCACAATCAGTTACTTTATTGAAGTATGCTGAATAGAAAGTTAAAAAGGTAAAAAATACGATAATTATTAAAAGTAACCATGAAGTATATTTCATGCGATAAGAAAGAAGCGTAGCAATCCCTAAAATAATTTCTAAAGCACAAAAAATTAGTGATAACGTAAGGGAGTTGTGAGCTAGAAACATAAAAACACCTTGCAAAGAAGGTAAATCTTGAGCAAAAACTTCGAAATATTCTTCTAGTTTAATGCCAGTACCAACAGGGTCTACAACTTTTACGAACCCTGAAAAAGTAAATATTACACCAACAATTATTCGAGCAATTTGTGCGAGTATTTTCATAAAATCAGTTGATTGAAATTGGATTTGTGGTTAATAGTCTAATCATTTCAATAAAATGTTAGTTTATAATCATTTTATTGTTTTATAATTATTGTTGTCCCTGAGCCTGTCCTAGCTTAATCATACAGAATACAGCATAGTTAATGATATCCTGATAACCAGCTTTAATACCTTCTGAAACTAAAGTTTTACCTTGATTATCTTCAATTTGTTTAATGCGGTATAATTTCATCAAAATAATATCTGTCATTGAACTTACTCGCATATCACGCCAAGCTTCACCATAATCATGATTCTTATTAAACAATAATTGCATTACCTCAGCAACTTGTTTATTATACATAGCTTGAAGTTTTTCAAAAGGTATTTCAACTTCAGAATTATTCACTAATTCAGCTTGAATTAAAGCCATTACACAGTAGTTGATTATACCAATGAACTCAGGAATTTCGCCTTCATCAACGCGGCTAAATCCTTTTTCTTGAATGGTTCGTATACGTTGTGCTTTAATAAATATTTGGTCTGTTATACTCGGTAATCGTAATATACGCCATGAAGTACCGTAGTCTTTATTTTTCTTTTCAAAAAGGTCTTGACAAATTTTTATGACTTGGCGATATTCTGTTTCTGTTTGGTTCATTGAGTTATGTAATTGCTGTCGCTTTGTGTTCGAAATTGTATTTTTGTTCAATTTAGAAAAAAGTAAGTCAAGTTCACAAGATTGAATTATCTTTGAATCAAGAAAATTAAATTAAGTAGATTGAGGCAATTTTTTTGCAAAACTAAAAAACTTCGCCACCATAAACAAATGACATTGATAAGTATTAAATTTCAGAATGATTCTAAGGCAGAGAATAAGTTGATAGATTTATCTAGCCCAAAGATAATGGGGATATTAAATATTACGCCCGACTCTTTTTTTGCTAAAAGTAGATACAATGCCGATATTGATTTACTAATAGAAAAAGCTGCTGAAATGCTTAAACAAGGTGCTACATTTATTGATATTGGAGGATATTCGACCCGTCCGAATGCCGCAGAGGTTTCAACCAACGAAGAAATTGATAGAGTTGTACCCGCCATTGAAGCAATTGTAAAAAACCTACCAGATGCAATACTATCAATAGATACTTTTAGAAGTAAAGTTGCTCAAGCAGCAATTCATGCTGGAGCAGCGATAATCAATGATATTGCGGGGGGGAATCTTGATGAATTTATGTTTAAAACAGTTGCAGAATTAAATGTTCCCTACATATTAATGCATAGCCGCGGTAATCCACAAACCATGAATAGCTTAAACCAATACGATAATCTTACTTTAGAAATTATACATGAACTAAATGAAAAAGTTTTGCAGTTAAGATTATTAGGCGTAAAGGATATAATCATTGACCCTGGTTTTGGTTTTGCAAAAGATTCAAAACAGGGGTTCGAATTAATGAAAAACTTGAAAACATTTGATGTAATGAATATGCCCATTCTAGTGGGAATATCAAGAAAATCAATGATTTGGCGAACACTTGGTGTCTCTGCTGATGATGCCCTCAATGGCACAACGGCTTTGAATATGTATGCACTTACTCAAGGTGCTAAAATCCTACGAGTTCATGATGTTAAAGAGGCCAATGAAACACTGAAATTGTACGAGGAGCTTTGTTGACTCTTTTGATGAATTTTAGTTTGTACTCACCTCACTGAGTTTTAATTGTTCCTTCTTTGGAGTTTTATTGGCTGATGTTTTATCGGTTGTTGTTAGTTCTTCTTTCTTTAATTGAAGACGTCTGACTTCTAAAAAGTGTCCAGCAATAAAATAACAAGCCAATAGAATAACTATGAAAAAGCAGAGTTCAGTATTTGTAAAATAACTTCTTGCCAAGTAAGTAGTTACAGTAAAGAAAATTGTTGTAAAATATAAAACAAAGGAAGCCTGCATGTGAGAAAGATTGTTGTCTATCAACAAATGGTGCATGTGCAGGCGGTCAGCTTTAAATGGTGATTTTCCTCTCAAAATTCTAATTGAAAATACTCTAATTGTATCAAAAATTGGAATAATTAATATAACAACTGCTATAATTGGTGCACTAACAAATGATAAGTCAGCTTCCCAAGCATGCATGACATTTAAGTGAATAAATCTTACGGCAAGTACTGTGATTATATATCCAATAATCAATGAACCAGTATCTCCCATAAATATTTTTGAAGATTGAGAAAAGTTAAATCGCAGAAAACCTACTAAAGACCCAGCTAAGCACAAAGCTAAACATGCCAAAGAATAATGGTGGTTGACTAAAAACCAAAGTCCAAATCCACTACTTGCAATCATTGCAATACCACCCGCTAAGCCATCAATGCCATCAATTAAATTAAAAGCATTAATCATGGCTACAAAGACAAAAATCGTGAGTAGGATACTTAAAATGTAAGGAATATGTCCAAGTCCAAAAATTCCAAATAGGTCTGAAATTCTCAAATCACTTCCAATAACTACGATGGCTGATGCCAGAACTTGCACAATCATTTTCTTAGTTGGTGAAAGTGCATATAAGTCATCTTTAATTCCTAAAAAAAATAATATTACGGTCCCTGCAAAAACTTTGTGAATTAATATTCCTTCATCACCAAAATTCCAAATCATATAACCAATCAAAACACCAGCGAAAATTGCTACTCCACCAAAGGTAGGAGTAGGTGTTTTATGTGAGCTTCTTTTAACAGGATTATCCATTAATCCACGCAGACCGCTTATGTTTATGATGACAGGAATTGAACGCAAGTTTATGATCATTGCGATAATCGCTGAAATTAATATTTGTATTTGCTTATCAGGGATAAGAGATTCGAAAGTAGGAAACATCTGAGCAATGTTTAATATTTATTACTTCTAGTTAGTAATTACTATACAAATTAAATACTTTTTTTAATGTAAACACGAAAAAAATAAAATCTTTTTGGTGTTTTATTTATCTAATGGCATTTTCCTAATCCTGACTTTTTGAGCAGGATTACCTTGATAAATCGTGTAAGATTCTAATGATTTATTCGCTACAGAATTTACTGATAGTACTGCGTGTGAATGACAAGTTAAGCCCCCACAAACCACTGCTTTAGCTCCAATCCAAACACCTTCTTCAATAGTGATATCTTTTACAATAAGGTCAAAATTAGATTTGGAGTAGTCATGATTTCCTGATAGAAGTAACGCTCCTTGCGAAATACAAACATTATCTCCAATCTCAACTTTGCCTAAATTATCAATCCAAACTTCTTCTCCAATCCAAACATAATTACCAATTGTTAAATTCCAAGGATATTTAATATTGACTTTGGGTTTGATTGTTATGTTTTTCCCAATATTTGCCCCAAAAAAAATGAGTAGTCGCCTTTTTATTGAAGATGGGATTAAGAGATAAGAATTGAAAAAAATTGCGTTGGTCATGTACCACAGTAAAGAAGTTAATTTTCCTCTTGTTAAAGTTGATTGTTTATACCAATCATTATTGTATTTTGATAAATCTGTTTTATCCATTTAAGACGTTTAAATTTCAAAAGAGTTACATTTTTTTTAATTAGTTTTACGCATTTTGAAGTTTTGAAATCAAAAGACTACTTTTGGCTCTACCTTCTTCTAATCGGTCAGATAAGTAGGTTTTGGTGGCTTCAAAGTGTTTTCGGTAACTTTCTTTGTCCCCCATTTCTACTATATTAGCCCATTCATGAACTGCAGTATGAAATGCTAAGTCTTCGCCACGAATTGTTTTATCAAAAAGGGCTGCTTCAATAGTTTCTTCCAGTAAAGAATCATTCATAAATAAGTACTCTGCCATACCAACTCTGAGTTTAAATGGTGGGGTTTGGCAAATTAAATTTTTATAGGGATTTGTACCTAGTTTATGCCAAGTGTCAACCATAGCTAAAAGACTTAAATGAGAATTAGGCTTGTGTTCAAAATCTTGACTTAAGCTAAATTCACTCATAATTTTATCATCGAGCATTAAGTCTCCACTTTTATCTTTAAATACGGAATCTCGTGCAGAATAGATGCGTTTACGAAACTTTTTTTCATTTTCCTGAATCATCATTTCAAAAAGCTCATTTTCAGCTTTAGCATAATTTCTTACATCTCTTTTGGCATAAGGGTTTTGTAATGCTAAGCCCGAATAAACATGGAATTTGTAGCTGTAAATCCTAAGGGTCATGAGTAACTTTACATTATCCAAGCCATTTGGGTGTAATGTGTTTTCCCAAGGATAAACTTTTCTGTGCATAAAGGCTGTTCCGATACTCTCAAAACCTATATGTGTAACTGCTTGAATATCAGCCATCATACGGTCATGAGAATGGAAATCCTCTAATTGATGTATGATTGAACCAATTACATGAAAAACCTTAAGTGACTCTTCAAAGGCTGTAATTGACGCTCTGTGGTTTACTACAACTAATGTTTGTCCAACCGGATTTACGGCAGGCCCATAAAGTGCGTGACAGGTAACAATTTGAGCATCTTGTGGTAGATACTTTTCAAACGCAGCTATTTCAGGTGTTTTGACAGAGGTTTGTCCTGCAACGATTGCTCCATATTTGGTCGATGGTCCACATTGAGCGACTACCTTTTCAATGTTTTCAGCTTCAACAGAATAGAGTATAAAATCACATAATCTAGAAACTGCAATTCCGTCGTTAAGTATCTTTATTCCAAATGGACCTAACTCATTTTCGAGGATTTCACGGTTTTGAGGCAGGTCACAGCCAAAAACTTCTAAACCTGTATTTGCCCAAATCTTGGCAAACATTTTTCCCATATCCCCCAAACCAATGATTCCAATTTTCATAGATGCTCCTGCTCAAAAAAGAGTTACAATTCTAAAATTAATTACATTTGCAAAGATAATCAATTTGTTTTATTTAACACTTACCCAAATTTTACCATTAATTATGCGGACAATTTTATTGCTACTTGTTTCAAATACATTCATGACATTTGCATGGTATGGACATCTTAAGCGGCCTGATTTGCCGATTTGGAAGGCAATTTTGATAAGTTGGGGGATTGCATTTTTTGAATACCTTTTTATGGTTCCAGCAAATAAATTAGGGTATGGTCAGTTTAATGCATTTCAGTTGAAGACAATACAAGAAGCAATTACATTAGTTGTATTTGTAGTTTTTGCGGTATTTTACTTAAAAGAGCCTTTAAAATGGAACTACTTATTAGGTTTCTTTCTTGTATTTTTGGCTGTTTGGGTAGTTTTTAGAAAGTAAAACTTTAAGTATATTTATAAAAAAAGAGGTTGGGAATCCCCCAACCTCTTTTTTTATATGAAATTTTATTTTTCACTGATACCAA
>NZ_LXHX01000053.1:0-5760 GCF_001649495.1 Emticicia sp. MM
CAACCTCTTTTTTTATATGAAATTTTATTTTTCACTGATACCAAATTTATCGGCAAATTTTCTGTAAAGTCTTTTTTGCTTATCGTCAAGGTCGATTTTCTTTCCTCTAATGAAAGCATGACTAACTTTATTGGTTCTCATATCTAAGATATCACCTTCAGAAACGGCAATTGTAGCCAATTTACCTACTTCAAGTGAGCCCACTTGTTTATCAATACCAAGTATTTGGGCATTGTTTAATGTTATTAACTTAAGAGCCTCCTCCTTGTCCAAACCAAAAGCTGCTGCAGTTCCTGCCACAAATGGTAAATTACGTGTTTTGTAGAATTCTTCAGTGTAGAAAAGTCCAGTTAATATTCCTGCATTAGCTAATTTTGCTGGTAATTTATAAGGATTCCAAACGCCTTCATCTGTTGTGTTAGGCAAACGATGAGTAGGAGAAACTATTACCGGAATGTTATTAGCTTTTAAGAAATCAATGGCCAATTCAGCCTCTTCTCCACCAACTACTACTATACTTTTAACTTTGTACTTTTGTGCCATTTGGCATGCCTCAATGATTTCTTTTCCATAGTTAGTACGAATAAACAATTTCTTTGAACCATCAAATAAACCCTTCATTGCCTCTAATTTTGCATTTTTAGGATTTGGATTTGAGATTTCATTGTATGCAAGGGCATCTGCGAAAAAAACTTGAAGTTCATTTTTTTGCTCAATATATTTATCGTTTTTCTTTACAACAAATTTAGCTTCTTCTGGACTAAACTGTCTGGCAATTAAGGTTGGATAATTTAACCAAACACCATCGTCTTTTTTCAATGCAGCATCTTCCCAGTTCCATCCATCATATTCCATGATTGAAGATGTACCAGAAATAACACCACCTTCTGGTGTTGTTTGTCCAATCAATACACCATTACCTCTAACCGTAGGAATAATTTCTGAATCTGTATTGTGAGCAATCAAGGAGCGAATATTTGGGTTAAATTGTCCAGTTTCAGCTTGGTCAAAAGTTGAACGAACTGAGCCAATTTCAACAAGCCCAACTAAAGCGGCAGGTGCAATAATGCCTGGATAAACAGATTTGCCAGATACATTGATTACTTCCGTAGAATTTTTATCAAAATTAGTATTTGCATCACCAATGGCTGTAATTATTCCTTTGTCAAAAACAACGGTTCCATTTGTAATAATTTTTCCATTTCCAACGTGAATAGTACCACCAACTAAAGCAATTGGTTTACTTTGCGGAGAAGCAGGAGCAGGGTTTTGAGCAAATACTCCAATATTTATTAAAAGTAAGCTGAGAAGTGATAAACGTTTTTTCATTGGGCAGGTTTTAGTTTGATGAACAAATTTTATGAAAAATAAGTGTATTTCCAAATATAGAATTTAATTCTTTCTAGTTTTTTAAAAGCTATTAATCAGTAAATTGAGAAAAATGTTTTACATTGGAAATTACTTTCAATAATACACTAATGAGTCAATTATACACAAATTTAGCAAAAGTCTATCATGAAATCTATCAAAAGCTCTTTGATTACGACCAAGAGTTTAAGTTTTACGATAAACATCTGAAAGAAAATGATGTAAGGTCTGTTTTAGAGATTGGTTGTGGAACAGGAAACTTAGCTAAAAGATTAATAAATGCTAAGTTTGATTATTTTGGAGTAGATTTATTTCAAGAGATGCTTGATATTGCAGCAACCAATGCACACAAAGAATATTTTTTACAAGCAGATGTTCGTTCAATGAAGCTTGATAAAACTTTTGATTGTGTAATTATTACAGGGAGAAGCATTAGTTATTTGACTGAAAATAAAGGAATTATTGAAGCACTCAATTGTATTAATAATTCTCTAAAAATGGATGGATTGCTTCTTTTTGATGCCATTGATGCAGAAAAAATGTTTCTTGATTTTAAAGAAATTCGAACCGATAAACTTGAAGTAGAGTTTGGGCAAAACAAGTATAAAAGAGTAAGTAAAAGCAAGAAAAATTTATCTTCAGGTTGGACTTGGGACTGGGAATCAATATATTATCAATCGAATGATTATGGTATTTATGAAAAAATAGGAGAGGATTTCTCAACTTTGCGAGCATTTATTAAAGATGAATTAACATTATTTTTGAAAATGTGCGGTTTTGAATTAATTAGTATTCTTCCTAAAAAATCTTATGCTTGGGAAGATAATTTTTATATTGTAAGAAAGGTAGCTTATGATTTTTAGAAGATTTGATTTTGATAAAGATGCAGATGTAATATGGGAAATATTACATTTAGTTATAGAAAGTGGAGATACATTAGTTTTTGCTCCTGATTCGTCAAAGGAAAAAATGCTTAACTATTGGGGAGCCGATGATAAGTTCGCCTATATATGCGAAATCGAAAATGAAGTTGTCGGTACATTTTATATAAAAGCAAATCAACCAGATTTGGGCTCACATGTGGCAAATGCAGGTTATTTAGTGCATCCAATGCATAGAGGAAAAGGTATTGCTGAGGCAATGTGTAGGTTTTCGCTTGAAGAAGCTAAAAGGCTAGATTTTAAAGCTATGCAATTTAATATTGTGATTAGTACGAATGAGGTAGCCGTTAGACTTTGGCAAAAGTGTGGTTTTGAAATTGTAGGTCGTATTCCAAAAGCATTTCAACATCAAAAATTAGGCTTAGTTGATGCATTTGTAATGTATCAATGGTTAGAATAAAAAAGACTTCGAATATTCGAAGTCTTTTTTGTATTTCCTTAAATTTCTAATTAGAATTTGATGGTAATATTTGCATTGAAAACTGTTCCTAATTGGCTGAATTGTGAGCCGTTATAACCTAAAATGTCATAACGTCCACTAAAGCCTAAGAAACCTCTCAATAATGATTTTGCTTGTGCATCTTTCAAGACACTTTCTCCTTTTGAATTCAAAGCAACTAAATCCCACTTTGGTAATACATTAAATAGGTTATTAGCGTTTAAAGTCATCGAAACTTTATTGTTAAATGAGTAGCCAATGCTTAAATCAGTTACAACGGCTGGTTTAAATTCTGCTTTGATATTTTCCATATCACTTCCGCCATTATCTAAATCTTGGAAGGCAGTTGGACCAAATAATGTATTAGTCAAATTAAAGAACCATTTATTTAACTGGTAGTCAAATCCAAGAATGGCTTTATATTTTGGTCGGCTTTCTGTTAGTAATGATTTAATTTGGGTATTTAAGATGCTTGAACCTGCTGCTTTAATGGCTGCTGGTTCTTGTGGAGTACCAACAATTTTATTTTGTAGCATCACATTTCCAGCAAGGTTAATACCTAACTTGCCTGAACCCAAAGCAATATTTCTGTATGAAATTACATAGTCTAAACCAGAGGTTTTGGTTTGAATTCCATTAATGAAGAATTGTACAGTACGAACTCCAGCTTGTGAAAGAATTTTTCCTAAAGTAGAATTGGCATCAGCTGATGATATAGATGAACTATATACAATTCTATCTTTAACTCCAATATTGAAATAATCTAAAGTAATGCTAAAGTTTTTTGTAGGGTTGATTGCTACACCTACCGTGAAGTTGGTTGATTTTTCAGGCTTCAAAGCGGGAATTCCCAAAAGTCTTGCTTGCGTACTGCGGTTATTGAATAATCCTGAAAGTTGTATAGTTCCACCAACAAATGCTGCTTGTGTTGATTGAGCATATATTTGGTGAAGTGTTGGTGCTCTAAACCCAGTAGATGCCGAGCCCCTTAGGATAATTTTATCATCAGCAAGTTTATATCTAGATGAAAGTTTCCAAACGGTAGCATTGCCAAAATCACTATATTTTTCTGAGCGAATTGTTCCATTAATTAAGAAATCTTTGGTCAAATCATAACTTAGGTCTAGGTAGCCACCAATGTTAAAGCGTTTATTGGTTCCAGCATTTTCTTTATTGATGCCAGGGAAAGAGTTGGCTCCTTCGCCTTCATAAGATTTTTCATCACCAGCAACAATAGTATATGCTTCCGAACGAGCCTCCATACCCAGAGCGATGCCTAATTTTTCTGACACTTGTTTAGAAATATCAATATTTCCTACAATATGACTGAAACCATAACCACCAGGCTTGAATCTTGTTGGAGATGATGTACCTAAAGTTCTATTGACAGTGTTATCGACGGTATAATCTTGCGTATTTCCACCAACAGTTAAACTTGCATCGTGCTTCCACCCACCGTGTTCTCCTTTAGCTCCAACTGTCGCATTGTAATCAAGAAGGTTACCTTCAAATGTTGGTACATATCCTATATAGCCTTTGTAAATATTTACATCGTCCTCAGGAAATGCTAGTGTTTCTTTAGTAAGATAGTTTTTCCCACCGTTATCAGTCACACTATGTAATAATCCTCTATCTTGACGCCAATATGGAGTTCGATAGTTTGCAAAGCTCAAAACTCTTTTGGTAACCATTGCGGCATTAGCATAAAGTTCATTATTATTTCCTAAAGGAACGGTTCCATTGATTAAAAATTTAGCTGCAGTTGTTGCACCAGTACCATTGATATTTCCTGCGGTAGGGTAGTCTTTTAAGTAGTTGGTGATAAGTGCATCTTGTGCTGGACTACCACCAAATGTGGCAAGTTCAGTTGCTAAATCAACCTTACCCGAACGAACAGCACTATTTGATTGTGATAAGTTTACAGTATAATTGATTGAACCACCTTTGGCAAAATTAGCTCCACTATTAAGGGCTAAGCTATACATTCCACCATCTCCTTTAGAGGTAACTCCTGAATTGATATTAAGAGAAGTATACTCGTATTTATCTTTTAATATTACGTTCATTACCCCTGCAATTGCATCAGAACCGTATTGTGCAGATGCTCCATCACGAAGAATTTCCACTCTTTTAATTGCTTCTTGTGGAATGGCCGAAAGGTCAACCCCAGTTTCACCACGACCTGGTGAAAACTGTACATAGAGTAATGAGCTTAAATTTTTACGTTTGCCGTTAACTAAAATTAATGTACGACTTGGACCCATATTTCTAATTTCATAAGGGTCTAGTAGAGTTGTCGCATCATTAACTGGTGTATTAACCGTGTTGAATGATGGTACACGGTATTGAAGTGCCTTATCAAAGGTTGGTTGCCCTGTTGTTTTGAGTTCATTTGATGAAAGTATATCAATCGGTAAAGGCGAATCTACTATTGACCTTTGTGTTGCACGGCTTCCTACAACTACTACTTCATTTAATGACTTTTCATCATTTTTTAAAGTTATGTCAATAGTTGAATTATTTCCAACGGGGATTTCTTGTGCAACAACTCCTACTGCAGAAAATTGTAGAATATCATTGTTATTGGCACCAATTGAATATTTACCATCTATATCTGTTGTAGTACCTTTTGTACCACCTTTGATTTTAATGGTTACTCCAGGAAGAGCGGCTCCTGTACCATCTTTAACTGTTCCGGAGATTGTGCGAGATTGTGCGAAAAGGTCAATGCTTAGAAACAGCAAACCCATTAACACTGAGTAAGTGAAACGATTCATCATAAATTATAAGTTTTTATTTGGTTTTTGTTAAGATTAACAGCCACTAAGTTAAATTTATTATTCTATTAAATCCAAATATTCGGAATAAAATTTTACCGATATTAAATAATGCAGAAGAAAATAATGGCATTTATGGAGATTTCGTTATTAATACCTGTTTTATTATTAATAAATTTTAATAATAAGTATTATTGCTTAGTAAATTTTGAATATATGATTAAAATAATAAATA
>NZ_LXHX01000005.1:0-85626 GCF_001649495.1 Emticicia sp. MM
TTTTATTCTTTCTACTTATATTTACTAAAATTTTTTAAAAACTATTTTTTCCTATTTAGAGCCGTTTTAAGAGCGAATGAAAAGTAAAGTTATTGGTAAATAGCTAATTAAATGAAAAAATATTTTATAAATTGATTTTGACAATCTATTCGTTATAAACCCCTATTTGTTTAACCGATGAAAAGTATAGTTTTCAGAGCTAAAACTTTTATTCTTTTGTTGCTTACAAGTGTAAGTTTGGCTACGATTGTATCCAATTGCACCAGTTCTTCGGCCGAGACAGGAGCCATACCCGATGAAGTTGACTACAACTTCCATATCCGCCCAATTCTTTCAGATAGATGTTTCAAATGTCATGGTCCAGATGTAAATAAGCGAGAAGCAAATTTACGCCTTGATACACCCGAAGGTGCTTATGCCGCTCTGAAAGATAACCCAAAAGCACATGCCATTGTAGCTGGAAATTTAGAAGCCTCTGAAGTTTATCAACGACTTATCACGAAGGATTCTACGCTTAGAATGCCTCCGCCCGAGTCGAATCTGAAACTTACTCAACACGAAATTGAACTAATTGCCAAATGGATAAAGCAAGGGGCGAAATACAAGCCTCACTGGGCTTTTATTGCTCCTCAAAAACCGAAACTTCCAGAAGCAGATAAAGATTGGGTGAAAAATGAAATCGACTATTTCACGTATGCAAAAATGGACGAAAAAGGCTTAGAGCCTAATGAAGAAGCAGATAAAGAACGCCTCCTCAAACGAGTGAGTTTCGACCTTGTCGGATTGCCCCCAACGCTTGAAATGCAAGAAAGGTTCTTGAAGGATAATTCGCCAAATGCTTATGAAAAAATTGTTGATGAACTGCTCAAAGACAAGCATTATGGAGAAAAAATGGCTATTCCGTGGCTTGATGTGGCTCGTTATGCCGATTCACATGGGTACCAAGATGATGGCTTACGTACGATGTGGCCTTGGCGTGATTGGGTAATTCATGCGTTTAACTCAAATTATCCTTATAGCCAGTTTGTTACGTGGCAGTTAGCCGGAGATTTATTGCCCAACCCCAATAAAGAAATGTTGTTGGCGACAGGTTTTAATCGAAATCATAAGATTACACAAGAAGGCGGAGTAATTGATGAAGAATATCGTGTAGAATATGTAACTGACCGTACCAATACTTTTGGAAAAGCATTTTTAGCCTTAACTTTTGAGTGTGCTCATTGCCACGACCATAAATATGACCCAATTTCGCAAAAGGATTATTATCGAACTTTTGCGTTTTTTAACCAAGTTCCCGAAAAAGGTCTTTTTG
Source organism: Emticicia sp. MM (assembly GCF_001649495.1). NCBI lineage: Bacteria > Pseudomonadati > Bacteroidota > Cytophagia > Cytophagales > Leadbetterellaceae > Emticicia > Emticicia sp. MM. The sequence goes on from NZ_LXHX01000005.1 coordinate 1,313, forward strand.
GTACGATAGATGCCTCTTTTGCCGACCCACCAAATATGAAAATTTCAACTGAAGATGTGAAGTCGATTTTGAAGTTTATTAATAAAAAAGATACAGCCAAAGTTGCAGTCATGGTGATGAAAGATTCATCGGTGGTTCGACCAACTTATGTACTGAATCGTGGCAATTATGATGCTCATGGCGAAGTAGTAAGATTTGGTGTTCCAAGTAGTATTATGCCTTTCGATACCAATAAACTTGAGAAGAATCGCTTAGGTTTAGCAAAATGGTTGTTAGATGCAAAGAATCCGCTGACTGCTCGCGTGTTTGTCAACCGAATTTGGGCTCAGTTTTTTGGACGAGGAATTGTAAAAACTCTCGGTGATTTTGGTATGCAAAGCGAACTTCCATCTCACCCGGAATTATTAGATTGGTTGGCAGTTGATTTCAGAACAAATGGCTGGAATATCAAACGTTTAGTGAAACAAATTGTTATGTCGGCCACGTATCGACAATCTTCTACTCTAAATGATAAACACCTAAAAATTGACCCTGAAAATATTTATTTATCAAGGGCTTCACGTTTACGTATTCCTGCAGAAAACGTACGAGACCACGTGTTGGCCAGCAGTGGTATATTAAACACTGAAATTGGTGGACCAAGTGTGAAGCCTTATCAACCAAAAGGTTTGTGGGAAGTAGCTACTTCGGGCCGTGGTACTTTGGCTCGATATGTACAAGACCACGAGTCAGACCTTTACCGTAGGGGAATGTATGTATTTATCAAACGTACGGTGCCGCCACCTTCAATGCTTATTTTTGATGCTAGTAACCGCGACCAATGTGAGGTTCAGAGAAGCCGAACAAATACGCCATTGCAAGCTTTGGTAATGATGAACGACCCTCAAGTAATGGAAGGCTCAAGAGTAATGGCCGAAAACCTAATGAGCGAAAATATTCCTTTAGAAAAGAAACTCGAAAAGGCTTTTCGAAAAATTGTTTGTCGCCAACCGAAGGCTAAAGAACTGGCGATTTTAAGTAATTATTTTGAGTCGGAAAAGGAATTTTTTGGTAAAAATGCTGCAAAAGCTCAGAAAATTTTGAGCGTTGGTGAATTTAAGAAGAAAGATATAAAAGATAAACAAGCTACCGCCGCCTTAATGCAAGCCATCCAAATGATTTTTAACATGGAAGAGGCCATTGTGAGAGGGTGAAAGCACGTTTAACTCCTTTCGCGGTTTTCGTTTCTCTTTTCAAATCCGTAGATTTCATGTACGGTTATTCGAGTTAATGTCCTTACGGACTTTCATTCAACAGCTCTTAGATTAGATAGGAAAGTGAAATAATTTGAAAGAAAAAACTACGAAGTAGTTAAACACGAATAGAAGGAATAAGTAAAAAACTGACTCTGAAAAGGTCAAATGTAAAATAAAACTAGCATTCATTATGCAAAACGAATTCTTCAACCATAAGCTAAATGTTACTCGTAGGCATTTCTTGGGTAAAACTGCTGCAGGTATTGGTAGTTTAGCCTTGGGTTCATTATTGATGCCTAATTTGTTCAAAGGCTCGGGTGATGAGAGCCTCGACCAACTCCCTTTAGGACTTCCACATTTTGCACCTAAAGCCAAACGTGTCATTTATTTATTTCAGAATGGAGCTCCCTCGCAGTTAGAATCTTTCGATTATAAACCCACACTTGCAAAAATGATGGGAGAAGATTTGCCTGCTTCTATCAGAAATGGGCAACGTTTAACTGGAATGACATCGAATCAGACTAAATTTCCGTTGATGGGTTCATTTTTCGATTTTAAACAATACGGACAATCGGGTGCTTGGGTGAGTGATTTGTTTCCAAATATTGCTAAAATAGTTGATGATATTTGCATCGTTCGAACCATGAATACCGATGCCATTAACCATGACCCTGCACTTACTTTTATGCAAACAGGGGCACAGGTGGGTAATCGTCCGAGCATGGGGGCGTGGCTTAGCTATGGTTTAGGAAGTGAAAATAAAAATCTTCCTGCATTCTGTGTATTACTTTCACGTGGCCGTGGAAATGGACAGGGGGTTTACTCAAAACTATGGACAAACGGATTCTTAGATTCTACACACCAAGGGGTAGTTTTTAGTAGTGGAGAAGACCCAATTTTGTACCTCAACGACCCCGAAGGTACAGATAAAATGGCTCGCCGAAGAATGTTAGATAAATTATCGGAGCTTAATCACTTAGGTTTTGAAGAGAATGGCGACCCCGAAGTACAGGCTAAAGTTCAACAATACGAAATGGCTTACAGAATGCAAACCGCTGTGCCAGAACTTACTGATTTATCAAAAGAACCTGACCATATTATTAAAATGTATGGCCCCGAATGTTTAGTACCCGGAACTTATGCAGCAAATGCTCTTTTAGCTCGAAAATTATCAGAATCGGGAGTGAGATTTGTTCAGCTTTATCACCAAGGGTGGGACCAACATGGAAATCTTCCCGGTGAAATGCCACTTCAAGCTCAAGATGTTGACCGTGCTTCTGCGGCACTAATTACCGACCTGAAGCAACGCGGACTTCTCGATGAAACTTTGGTGATTTGGGGTGGAGAATTTGGCCGTACGAATTATTGTCAAGGTAATTTCACGAAAGATAATTATGGTCGAGACCACCATCCTCGTGCTTACAGTATTTGGATGGCAGGTGGCGGCGTAAAACCTGGCATTGTTTATGGCGAAACCGATGAATTTGGCTACAACATCGTGCGTGACCCTGTGCATATTCATGATTTTCATGCAACAGTTATGCACCTTATGGGGCTAAACCATGAACAACTTACCTATAAGCATCTGGGGCGTAGATATCGCCTAACTGATGTCGCTGGAAAAGTAATTCCAGGGCTCATGGTGTAGTACAATTTTCCAAATTGTCTAGCAAAAAAGTAAAGAGTTTTTTATTATTCTGTAATTCCGATTAAATGGACCGCTTTTATAAAATCTCATCATACCTATTATTAAGCTTAAATATACTCTTACTATTCCTTTTATTATTTGAAGAAAAAGTAAGCCTTCCTGTATGGATGAGTCCAATTGGGCGTATGCACCCACTTTTACTGCATTTACCTATTGGATTTGTTGTTTTGATGGTGATTCTAACTTTCTTGAAAAACGAATTTGAAAGTAAAAGTTATGAGGCTTTTCAGAAACTATTGCTTACGCTAACAGCAATTTCAGCAGCGGTTGTAGCTTTGATGGGCTTCTTTTTATCTAGAGAAGGGGGGTATGATGAAAGTCTCTTACAAATTCATAAATATACGGGTGTCTTGGTGAGTTTTGTTTCTTACTTAGCTATTGCATTTTATGATAAATTTACTTCAATAAACTACTCAAATTGGGTATTATTGGCAGTAATTGCTATTACGGGTCATTTTGGGGCGGGCATTACACATGGCGAAAACTACTTGTTCGAGTCGCTACAAAGCAAAGCAGAAGCAAAGAAATTTACGGAAGAAAACACAGTTTATGAAGCAGCAATTTTCCCAATTTTAGAGGCGAAATGTGTAGCTTGCCATAACGACCAAAAAACGAAAGGTCAGCTAAATATGAGTAGTATCGAAAAAATTCTAAAAGGAGGAAAAAATGGCTCTATTTGGAAAATTGGAGATGCCTTAAATAGCCACATTATTCAGAGAGCCAATTTGCCTTTAGAGCATAAAGAGCACATGCCTCCGAAAGGCAAACCGCAATTAAGTGCAGAAGAAATTGCCTTACTTATAGCTTGGATAAATGAAGGAGCAGATACCAAGAAAGTGATTAAAAATTATGCTTCAAATTCTGAGACTAAGAAGCTTGTTGCAAAATTAATTTCTGCTAATTCTACTACACAAACAAGTAATAACTATGATTTTTCTGCTGCTTCGGCAGCTAAAATAGAAGAAGTAAATACACCTTTTTGTTCGGTGTTTGCTTTAGCAAATGGCTCGCCTGCTTTACAAGCTGACTTTTTTGTGAGTAAAAAATTCGACCGAAAAAGTTTAGAAAACCTTTCAAAAGTTCGTGAGCAGTTAGTCGTATTAAACCTTTCAAAAATGCCTTTGAAAGATGAAGATTTATCCTTGATAAATTTCCCGAATCTTGAAAAACTTAACCTAAATCAGACCGATATTACTGGAAAAACCTTAGAACAACTTAAAAAGTGTCAGAATTTAGAGTCTTTGGCTTTGGCTGGTACAAAAGTATCTAAAGAGAGTCTTGAGAAAGTGCTTGATTTGCCTAAGTTAAAAGAAATCTTCATCTGGAATACACCAATCAATGAATCGACTATTAATGAATTGGCTCGTCGATATTCAAAAGTGAGGTTTGATAAAGGTGGAGTAGATAATCCTAACGAAATTCTGAAACTCAATCCACCTATTTTGGTCAACGAAGAGTTTATCATTAAAGCTAATACGCCAATTGTGCTTAAACATACTTTGCGTGATGTAAAAATCAGATACACGCTCGATGGCACAAATCCTGATTCAACTACTAATTTGGTTTATAGTAAGCCAATCATGATTAGTAGCTACACAAAGCTCAAAGCTATCGCCACAAAAGATAATTGGTATTCGAGTAAAATGATTGAATATAGTTTTTATAAGGCAACTTATACGCCAGATAGTGTTTATTTGCTTACACCCACCAATCCAAAATATGCAGGAAAAGGGCCTAAAACTATTACAGATTTCAAGAAAGGAGCTATTGATAATTTCCAAGAACCCGCTTGGTTGGGCTTTAGAGAGAATGAAATGGTGGCATTATTCGAATTCAAAACGCCAAAGCCACTCAAAGATATGACCGTGAGCTATTTGCAAAAAATGGACTCCTACATCATGCCACCAGCATCAGTAGAAGTATGGGCGGGTAATAGTAAGAATGATTTGAAATTAGTAAAGAAAATACAACCTACCATGCCAACAAAAATGGAGTTAAATGCTAATATTGGACTAAATGTGGCTTTGGGTGGAGGTAATTATAAATTGGTAAAACTTATTGTAAAACCCATTGCGAAATTGCCAAGCTGGCACCCAGGTAAGGGAGATAAAGCATGGTTTTTTGTTGATGAAGTATTTTTCAATTGATTTTCTAACGTAAATTGCAGCTTCTTGGTGTTTCGCCAAGAAGCTTTTTTTATAATTAATTATCCCGCTTTATGTGTCATTGTGGTGAAAATAGACCTTTTTCGGAGTGTTGTGAGCCTATTATTAACGGTCAGAAAAAAGCCGAAACGGCCGAACAACTCATGCGTTCGAGGTACTCAGCTTATGTCGTAGTGAATACCAAATATTTGATTGAAACAACATATCCAAGTCAGCAGAAGAATTTTGATGAGGCTGATATTAGAGCTTGGGCGGTAGCTAATCAATGGCAAAAGTTAGAAGTAATTGCGAGCCAAAAAGGAAAGCCAAGCGATGAACTCGGTGAGGTTGAATTCAAAGCATCATATTTAGATGAAGTGGGTACTTTGAGAACGCATCACGAAAAATCAACATTTGTACAAGAAAATGGTCGCTGGTATTATCTAAGTGGAGTCATTGGTGGAACTAAACCTCTCTTAAGCACCCAAAATCGAAATGATTTGTGTGCTTGTGGTAGTGGTAAGAAATACAAGAAATGTTGTGGAAAATAGCCTAGAACTCAATAAAATATAAGTATAAATACTTATGAGATTAGAATTTGCTTAGACCCCTAAATTCTAATCTCAAAAAGGCAGTTTTGTATTTTTTAAGTACTATTTTGCTCTTCAATTTGAAGAGCATTTTTTATTTGAACTTATGAAAACTCCATTTTTTATTTCATTATTTTTGATTGCATTTGAAGGTTTTTCACAGAAAATAACTTCCATCACACTTCTTGAATCGACACGTGGCTTTAGAAGAGAAATTATAGTTACAGAAAAAGAGTATATTTTAGATGAAAATTCAATTATCTTTAAGAAAAAACTCATACCCACAGAATGGAATGAAATGATGAAAGTGTGTGAGAAACTTAAATTTGAAGAATTGAAAGATTTTAAGTCTCTATCCAATAAAAGGGCAAAAGATGCTGCTTTGCAGACGAGTATTACTATACATGTAGGGCGGAGAAAATTCAAATCTTCTACTTTCGACCATGACAATCCGCCTAGAGAATTGATGGCGTTGCTAAATGAGCTGCGGAAACTTTAATGATTCTTTCAACCACGATATTCGCTTAAAACTATGGTACTTTTTCACAAACACCTTACCTTTGTTTTTTCAATTACCATTATTTTATTTTCAGCTATGTCGTCGGATGCCCAGAAGAGCCTTCCTGATTTCTCAAAACAATTATTCGATATTCACGAAAAAATCAAAGAACCTACCTTAACCAAACGTAGATTTAAACATAAAGATATTGTTCCATTGATTGAAAAGCTACCTTTTGAAGTGGCAAAAATCGGTCAATCGTTCGAAGAACGAGATATTTACCAAATCAAAATGGGGCATGGTAAAACAAAGATTTTGTTGTGGTCGCAAATGCACGGCGACGAAGCTACTGCCACCATGGCATTATTTGATATCTTTAGGTTTTTTAAAGAAAAAAACGATGGTTTTGATGCCCTTCGAAGCAAAATATTAGATAATTGTACACTTTATTTTGTGCCAATGCTCAACCCAGATGGGGCAGAACGTTTCCAACGCCGCACCGCAACGGGTATTGATATGAATCGAGATGCCCTTCGTTTTCAAACGCCTGAGGGTACTTTACTCAAAAAACTTCAAGACGAACTCAAACCAGAATTTTCATTTAACCTGCACGACCAAGGCATTAGATATAGTGCCGGAATGAGTAGTAAGCAGGCAACGATTTCGTTCTTGGCTACGTCCTATAATTTTTCACAAGATTGGAATCCTACCCGTACGCGTGCCATGCAGGTGATTTGTGAGATGAATGAGGCGGTGCAACAGTTTATTCCGGGGCATGTAGGAAAATGGAATGACCCACACGAGCCACGAGCTTTTGGCGATAACGTAGCTTTGTGGGGAAGTAGCCTAATTTTAATAGAATCAGGTGGGTATAAAGATGATGTTGAAAAACAATATATTAGAAAGCTTAACTTTGTGGCAATGCTCAAAGGAATGCAGTCGATTGCTGAAGAAACTTATATAAAACATCAGTTAAGTACCTACGAAAGTATTCCGAATAATGAGAAGTTTTTGTTTGATGTATTGATTCGAAATGCGGAATTCATTCACAACGGGAAAGTAGTAATCAAAGATATCGGCATTATTCTTACCGAAAAAAATATCAACAATGCTACCGATTTTGTGGTTTCGAGCGTTATAGATGACCTCGGCGACCTTTCAACGTTTTGGGGAATTAAAGAAATAGATGCTAAAGGATTGACTGTAAGTATGTTTGCCGATTTTCCTGAAATAGCTCAAAAATATAAGATTTCAGAGAAAGAGGCGGCTAATAAAGAGCTAAATCTCGACGAAACTGCGAGTTTCCTGCTAACAAAAGATAAAGAAGTGAAATATATCATCTTGAATGGACAAATTAAATAGTAGCCTTACCGTAGAAACGGAATACCCAATCTCTTTGATAGAGAGGACTTTAAAATTTCTTCTTTTATTGATTCCCTTACAGTTTTTTGGGATTTTCTCGGCTTCCGCACAACAATCGTACGTGCTTGGGAAGGCAGTCGATAAAACTACGGGTAAGCCAGTAGTAGCAGCCACGGTTGTGAATAAAAATACCAAACAAATTACCAAAACTGGTGATAATGGCAGTTTTTTGGTGCGTGCATCGAAAGGTGATTCTATAAAAATTGCTTCAGTAGGTTATAAAAGTGCTGGAATTGCTTGGGATGGTGCTAACACAGAACCTGTGATAGAAATGAAGCAGGATGCCATTATGCTCAAAGAAGTGGTGGTAAGAGATAAGCGATTGGAGCAAATAAAGAAACAAATTGATGAGTTAATGGCTGCTCCCGAAGCAACAACCAAACTAAAATGGAAGGATATTTCTAACTTAGTAAACATGAATACCTCAACCCCGGGTAGTATAGGTATCTCTATTGATGGTTTGTATCAGCTTTTTAGTAAAGAAGGTAAAACTCGCCGAAAACTGGAAGCTATGAAGCAAGAAGACCTAAAAAAACTTTTGGTAGAATACCGATATAACGCAGAATATGTTTCGTTTGTAACAAAACTGAAAGGACAAGAGCTAAAGAATTTTATGCGTTTTTGTAATTTACCAGATAATTTTGTGCTCACAGCCAATGATTACGACCTTACTTTTGAGGTTTTTCGTTGTTTAGAAGAGTTTAAGCGTTAATTTTGAATACGAGATACGAGACAGGAGATGCAAGAGAGAAATTTCTCATATCCCGAATCCAGTATCTCGAATCTCATATCTCAAATCTAAAAAATGCAAGAAATAGAAATACCACAGCGAAAATTACGCACATTTATCGGAGAGGAATTCTCCCTCACGTCATGGCAAGATTTGAAGCCACTTTATGAAAACTTAGTCAATCGCACCATTGCTAATGCCGAAGAACTCCGTCAGTGGTTTCTTGACCGCAGCGAATTAGAATCTTATTTATCTGAAAATTTGGCGTGGCGATACATCAAAATGACTTGCGATACTGCCAGTGAGGAAAATCAAAAAAACTACCAATTTTTTGTGGAAGAAATTCAACCCGAACTCTCAGTTTATAGCGACCAACTCAACAAAAAAGCTTTGGAAAGCCCCTTTTTGGGTGAATTGACCGATGAGGGTTTCTTTATCACAATTCGTGGAATGAAGAAATCGGTTGAGATTTTCCGTGAAGAAAATATTCCGATTGAAACTCAAATTCAAACCAAGCAAACAGAATATCAATCGACCACGGCAGCGATGACCGTGAATATCAATGGCGAAGAAATGACCTTGCCTAAAGCTGGAGATTTGTTGCAGTCACCGAATCGCGTTCTACGTGAAGAAGCTTGGACAAAAATTGCTGAACGTCGTTTTCAAGACCACGAAAAACTAGATGCTTTATTCAACGAATTGCGTGATTTACGCCATCAATTGGCTGTCAATGCTGGCTTCTTGAATTTCCGTGATTATATGTTTGCGGCCATGGGTCGTTTTGATTATACCCCTCAAGATTGTTTCAATTTTCACGAAGCAGTGGCCGAAACGGTTGTTCCTTTAGTGAATGATATGACGAAAGAGCGTAAAGAAAAATTGGCCGTTGAAGTACTTCGCCCTTGGGATTTGAAAGTTGACCCAGATGGGAAACCAGCTCTAAAACCTTTCAAAAATGGTGAAGATTTGCTTGATAAAACCGTAGCTTGCTTTGAAAAAATAGACCCGAAGTTGGCTGACTATATTCGAATTATGCGTAGAATGGGTCATTTTGATGTGGAATCTCGCAAGGGTAAAGCTCCTGGTGGTTATAATTATCCACTCGAAGAAATTGGAGTGCCGTTTATCTTTATGAATGCCACTTCGAGTTTGAGAGATGTCGTAACGATGGTGCATGAAGGCGGGCACGCGATTCACTCTTTCGAAGTACGAGATTTGCCTTTAAATTCATTCCGCAGTACAACATCAGAAGTTGCCGAATTAGCTTCGATGTCAATGGAATTGATTTCAATGGAGCATTGGGATGTGTTTTTCGAACAAGAAGAAGATTTAAAACGTGCCAAAATTGAGCATTTAGAAGATATTCTCGAAGTTTTGCCTTGGATTGCTACTGTTGATAAATTTCAACATTGGATTTACGAAAATCCGACGCACACAACCGAAGAACGCCAAGTAGCATGGACAAATATCTTCAATAAATTTGCCGATTCAGTGACAGACTGGAAAGGCTATGAGCGATTTAAAAGCTATAATTGGCAACGTCAATTACATATTTTTGAAGTGCCATTCTATTATATCGAATACGGTATGGCCCAACTCGGAGCGATTAGCGTTTGGAGAAATTACAAGCAAAATCCAGCAAAAGGACTTGAAGGTTATCTAAATGCACTTAGATTAGGCTATACGACCACTATTGGCAAAATCTACGAAGCCGCAAATGTGAAGTTCGATTTCTCGAAAGAATACATTGCAGAACTCATGAGTTTTGTGAAAGAAGAGTTGGAAAAGTTGAAATAATAAATTACAAATTTACCCAATAAAGGCTTTTTGATTAGTCATGTGCTTTTATTGGGTATTTTATTTGAACTCAAGAGAAACTTACCCTTATTAAAGGTTAAGAATGTATTATTTCGAAAATAAAAAACAATGCCATAGTCCAAAAAGTATTATATTTTGGCATTATATTAATAGAAAATAGGATTTAGTTTATATACATTTGCCAAGAATTCAACCCTATAAATTCTATGGCAGACCCTATACTAATCTTACTCGTTGGTGTTGTTATTGTTGTCGGTGGAATCATCGGCTTTAAATTACATCCTTTCCTAGCACTGCTTTTGGCTGCATTGGCAGTTGCCCTACTCACCCCTCCCGAATTAGTTGAACAATATTATCTATCAAAAGGAGTATCTGCCATTGATGCTTACAAACAAGCCCATAAAAGTATTGGTGAACGTATCGGAATCGAATTCGGTAATACATGTGCCAAAATAGGAATTCTGATTGCCATGGCGGCTATTATTGGCAAAGCTATGCTTGATAGTGGTGCAGCCGAGAAGATTATCAGAAGTATGCTTAAAGTTACGGGTGAAAAAAATGCACCGTTGGGCTTTATTTTGAGTAGTTTTTTTCTGACTATTCCAGTTTTTGTCGATACTGTTATCTTCTTGATGATGCCACTTGCTAAAGCAATGGGTATGCGATTGAAGAAAAATTACTTGCTTTTGGCTCTTTCCGTAATTGCAGGTGCTGTAATGGCTAACTCTTATGTGCCGCCATCGCCCGGCCCTTTGATTTTGGTGAGTTCGTTTAATGTACCAATCGGATTATTGATGGTTTGTGGAGTTTTGTTGGGGCTTTGCACGATAACCGTTGGATTTTTTATTGCTAAATACTTGAATAAAAAGTTTGATATTCCACTAAGAGATTCACCTGATGCACGCTTGGAAGATATTTCTGCCATTGCCGAAAAAGATGATAGTGAATTGCCTTCATTGGGGTGGGCTTTATTGCCAGCAGCATTTCCTTTAGTAACTATTTGTATTCGTTCGGCAGTAGAGGCTTTTCATAAATCTGATAAACCTTTGACCGAAATTCCGTTCGTAAATACAGTTTTAGATATCGTTTTATTCTTTGGCGATAAAAATATTGCCTTACTCATGGGCGGACTTTTTGCTCTTTTGGTATTAGCAAAGCAGAAAAAAACAAGTAAAGATAAAATATTGGCTTTCACCTCAACTGCCTTAGCAAGTGGCGGCGGTATCATTTTAATTACTGCCGCAGGCGGAGCTTTTGGCGGAATGTTACAGCAGACAGGCATTAGCAGCCGAATTGCTGATTTAACGAAAGATTACCAAATGGCCTTGATTCCGTTGGCGTTTTTTATCACAATGGTTGTGCGAACGGCACAAGGTTCGGCAACGGTGGCTTTGATAACTGCTTCGGGTATTTTAGCAGGAATGGCACAGAATGCCAATTTGGGTTTTCATCCCGTGTATTTATGTTTGGCAATTGGAAGCGGAGCGAAACTTATTCCGTGGATGAACGACGCAGGTTTTTGGATTATGTGTAAAACTTCAAACCTTACTGAGGAAGAGGCTCTCAAAACAATTGCTCCCATGCAGAGTTTGATGGGCTTGGCGGGCGTAATTCTGACAATGATAGCCGCTTGGATTTTCCCGATGGTGTAGAGAGCTGGTGATTGGTAAATTGGGGATTGGGTTTTAAGGATAAAAAATATAACAGTAACAAATAACCAATTGCTAATCGACCAGTAAACTAATATACCAATCCACCAATAACCAATAAACCAGAAAAAATGCAAAACATAGCAATAAAAACAACACCTAACGATAATGTAGCCATTGTAGCAAATCCAGCAGGTTTGAAGCGTGGGGCAATTGTGTTAGACGGAGTCGTGCTCGAAGAAGATATTCCGATGGGACATAAAGTGGCCTTAAAGTCTTTTGATGAAGGAGATGAGGTGATTCGCTATGGGCAAATTATTGGTTATGCAAACAGATTTATCGAAAAAGGAAGTTGGATAAACGAAAGTAATATTAGCTTACCACAACCGCCAAAGTTAGAGGATATTAACTATATTCAACTGTCTTTTGAGGAGAAAATAGAGTTGGAATTAGAACAATATACCTTCCAAGGTTACCGAAATCCCGATGGTAGTGTAGGTACAAAGAATATTCTTGGAATAACCACCAGCGTGCAATGTGTAGCAGGAATTACGAATTTCATTGAAAATAAAATCAGAAAAGAATTAATACCCTTATATCCTAATGTCGATGACGTAGTAGCTTTCAATCATAGTTATGGTTGTGGAATTGCCATTGATGCACCAGCTGCTATTATTCCGATTCGCACAATCAAACACATTGCTCAAAACCCAAATTTTGGTGGTGAAATCATGATTATTGGTTTAGGTTGTGAGAAATTAAGACCAGAAAGATTGTTGCCCGATGATGATGGGCTTCGACTTCACTCTGCCCACGGAACGGATACCGAGCGAAGTCGAAGTATTCTTTATTTACAAGATGAATCTTTCGAGGGTTTTTATGAAATGGTTGATGGAATTATGGAAATGGCCGAAAAACATTTGCAAAAGCTCAACCAACGGAAACGAGAAATTTGCTCAGTAGCTGATTTAGTGGTGGGAATGCAATGCGGAGGCAGTGATGCTTTTTCGGGTTTGACGGGTAATCCAGTGGCTGGTTTTGCGGCGGATTTAATTGTAAAAGGCGGAGGAACAGTTTTTTTCTCAGAAGTTACCGAAGTGCGTGATGCCGTACATTTGCTTGTTCCTCGCTGTGAAAATGCCGAAGTTGCCCAAAAACTCAAAGATGAAATGGCTTGGTACGATAATTACCTCAGTCAAGGGCAAGCAGATAGAAGTGCCAATACAACCCCAGGTAATAAAGGCGGTGGGTTGAGTAATATCGTAGAAAAAGCCCTTGGTTCGGTCGTGAAATCGGGTACAAGTACGATTGTGGATGTAGTTTCACCGGGCGAGAAGCTGCGTAAAAAAGGTTTAAATTTTGTAGCAACTCCTGCCAGCGATTTTGCCTGTGGAACCCTCCAATTAGCTGCAGGCATGAATATGCATGTGTTCATTACGGGTAGAGGTACGCCTTATGGCTTAAATATGGTTCCTGTAATAAAAGTAAGTTCTAATTCAAAATTAGCTAATCGTTGGCATGATTTGATAGATTTTGACGCAGGGCCTGTGGCTTTCGGACAAAAAACTATCGAAGAAATGGGCTGGGAATTATTCCACCTCATTCTTGAAATAGCCAGCGGAAATAAAAAAGTCGCCACCGATAAATTGGGACTTTATAACGATTTGGTACTTTTTAACCCCGGGCCTTTAACGTAATTATTCAAGCGAAGGCATCGCTTAAAGCGATACCTTCGCTAAAACTTATTCATAAAATGAAATTTCCAAAAATCAAAGAATTCCACATTACGCCCATTGCGGTGGTTGACCCTCCTTTATTGAATGCAGCAGGTTTGCATGCTCCTTATGCCTTGCGTACGGTTGTAGAACTTGTCACTGAAGATAATATTAGTGGAGTCAGTGAGATTCCCGGAAATATTGATATAGACAAGGCTTTGGAAAGAAGCAAACCGCTCATTATTGGTCAAGACCCTTTTCAAATCAATAAAATCAGAGATATTCTTTTGGCCGAATTCGGAACCGAAAAACCTGCTGATAGAGGTTTCACTCCTTGGGACCAACGCACTGTTGTGCATGTTTTTAGTTCGATTGAGGTTGCTTGTTTAGATATTATAGGTAAAATAATTAATCGTCCAGTAGTCGATTTATTGGGAGGTAAACGCCGTGATGCTGTGCCATTTTCGGCTTATCTTTTTTATAAATACGAAGGTGCAGGAGGTGAATTGGAGTTCGGAACAGACCCCAATGCCACAGGTTGGGATGCCGCTCGTCAAGCAAGTGCTTTGAATCCAGCCGAAATTGTTGCTCAAGCCAAAGCCATGTGCAAAGAATTTGGTTTTCAGTCGATTAAGCTCAAAGGAGGTGTGTTTGAACCACGCCAAGAAGTAGATGCAATCTTGGCTTTACACGAAGCATTTGGCCCCAATGTGCCACTTCGTATCGACCCCAATGCTCTTTGGACGGTAGAAACTTCTATCAAATATGGCAAAGAAATGGAGGGTATTATTGAATACTTGGAAGACCCTTGTCGTGGACAAGAAAACATGGCGGCCGTAAGAAAAGCCTTGAAAACTCCTTTGGCTACCAACATGTGTACGACTTCCTTTGGGGATATTCCGAGCAGTGTTCAGTTAGGTTCGGAAGATATTATTTTATCTGACCACCATTTTTGGGGTGGTTTGCAGGAATCAATGAAGCTTACGAGCATCTGCGAGACTTTCGGGCGTGATTTATCTATGCACTCTAATTCGCATTTGGGTATTTCGTTGGCGGCTATGGTGCATCTGGGAGCAGCCATTCCTAATTTTAAATATGCCCTCGATACACATTATCCTTGGCAATCTGACGAAATCATACTTGGCGGTAGAATGAAATTTGAAGATGGGGCAGTACCAGTACCGAGTGGGCCAGGTTTAGGGGTTGAATTAGATAGAGCCGCTTTAGCAAAATTGCACGAAAACTACAAAAAATGCGGTCTAACCAAACGCAACGACGAAATAGAAATGCAAAAAGTACAACCTGATTGGAAATTTATGGCAACACGTTGGTAAAACCTTCCGTAGAGACAGGGCATGCCCTGTCTCTACGGGATAAACAAATAAAAAATGGAACTATCAAAAATAAAATCATCGCTCGAAGACGGGCTTCTTTCTTTTCCAATCACCGATTTTGATGAAAAAGGTGAATTCAATGCCAAAACCTTTGCCGAACGTATAGAGTGGTTCGTAAGCCATGATGTTTCATCTGTTTTTGTGGCTGGCGGAACGGGCGAGTTTTTCTCACTGACTGCTGATGAATACGAGCAAATTGTCAATATTTCGGTCAAAGTTGTGGCTGAGCGTGTACCAGTAATTGCCAGTGCAGGAAGAAGCATCGCCGAAGCTAAAACTTTTACAAAAATTGCTGAAAAAGCTGGAATCCACGCCATTTTACTCTTCCCGCCATATCTTACCGAATGCCCACAAGATGGCGTGTATGAATATGCCAAAGCAATTATGCAAAATACCTCATTACCTGTTATTTACTATAATCGTGGCAATGGGGTTTTATCAGCAGAATTTATCAAAAAACTGGCTGATGCTTGTCCAAATTTCATCGGTTTGAAAGATGGTACTGGCAATATGCAAGATTTGAACGATACTATCAAGACAGTAGGAAAGCGTCTTTCGTACATTGGGGGAGTTCCAACTGCCGAGATTATTGCCGAGGCCTATTTGTCGATTGGTGTCAATACATATTCATCGGCAGCCTTTAATTTTGTGCCAGAGTTAGCTAATAAATTCTATAGAGCCTTGCGTGCAGGCGATAAAGCCACCGTTGAGAAAATCACGAAAGATTTTTATATTCCATTAGTAAGGCTTCGTGGCAAAAAAAGTGGTTATGCAGTAAGTTTGATAAAAGCAGGTGCAAAATTGATTGGTAAAAGTGCTGGTGATGTTCGCCCACCACTCACGATGCCAACAGAAGCTGAAGTAGAGCAACTTCGCCAAATTATTAAGCAGAATAACTGATAAAAGTGAAGGTATTGTCGGTAAATTCATCGAGAATACCTTCAAATATTTACTTCTTTACGATTTTCAAATCTTTAAAATACCCCTCAGTAAAATTACCAACCCAAAGTCCAATAGAACCAGGCCTTGAACTTCCGTGTTTCATATCATTAACAACTAAAGAAGGATATTTGGCATTATTCAAGAACAATTTTGCTTTTTGTCCTTCAACTTCTATTCGCATTGTTATCCATTCATTTAAACCCATATCAGCATAAGACTCGTATTTTTCGGGTTCGGTTTTACGTAATTTATCAAATTTATAATCAGGATAAGAGAAATACTGAATGCTATGATTTCTACGGATTTGGTCGTCTGTACGGCCATTAGTCGGGCGAATATAAATGCTCTCGAATGCTGAATTTTTTTCATCAATTCTGAAAGCAAGTCCAATAAAACCTCTAGAAGTTGCTGGGGCATTTTTCATTAGCCGGCTCAAAACTTTTACCTCAATTACCCCATTTTGAAATTCAAACCCTTTGATTTTTACATAAGAAGGCATATCTGCATCTTTACTTGTTGTATCAAATTCAACCTTTAAGATTTTTTTGCCTGAGATTTTTACAAAAGACCTTGAAACATATTCTGTAGCTTCAATATTTTCTTTGCTCATTTTGATGGTTTGAGCCGATAACACCATCGAAAATAGCATAGATACCAATAAAAGATTTAGTTTTTTCATAATATTAGTTTTTTAAAAATGGGGTAATACTTGCCCAAACTGCTGGGAAATTTTCAGCAAAACAAATGTGACCAGTATTCGGGATAATACTTAATTGAGCTTTTGGAAGCATGTTGTAAGCATTGATAACGGTCGGTAAAGGAGCATTTCTATCTAATTCGCCCGAAAGCAACAAAACAGGACACTTAATAGAGCCTAACAATTCTTTGCTGACCACTATTCCGTTATAGAATGTTTGCATAGCACTCCAAAAATCTGTCAATCTTTCGGGTTGAGGCATAAGTGCCTTTTGCTGAATCCAATAAGCCTTGTCTGAAAGTAATTGTTCGTGATTAAAATTGATGGTTCTTAAGCCCGGAATCTGCTCACCTGCACCAATAGCAATCATTTTTTTGATGCGTTCTGGATACATACTCGCAACCTTATATGCCGTGTAAGCACCATCGCTGAAGCCTAAAATTATTGCTTTTTCTTTTGTAACAGCATTAATAACAGCAATTATATCATTAGCCTTTTTCTCGTAAGTGATAGGAAATGAGCCAATATCCGATTTTCCATGACCACGAGTAGAAATAGCTATTACTTGAAAGTTTTTCTTCAAACTATCAATAAATTCGGCCATTTCGATGGTAGAACCCAAGATTCCACCGTGCAAAAGCACAATAGGTTGACCTTGCCCATAAACTTCATAATAGATTTTGGCATCTTGGGTTTGAACGTAATCTCCTACAGCAACATTGTTTCCATAAGGAATTTTATTGATCACATTTGCTGGCTGATATGCCCTTCTGAGACTTTGCTGGGCTTGTATTTGTAGAGCAAGAAGTACAAAAATAATTAACTGAAAATTTTTCATAAGGACATAAAAAAGCCACGAATGAATTAAAACCCAATTCATACATTCGTGGCAATAAAAAAGCTGAATTTATACTAGAATAATTTCTCTTGTGGTGGTTTTGCTCCAGCCAAACGAATATAAACCGTTGTTTGCCCACGGTGGTGTGTTTGATGTTCAAAGCACTTAGCTAATGCGGTTGCCTTAGTCATTTCGAAGCGTCCGAAAAGCTTGGTAGTTTCATTGAGTTGGGCAGGAGTCATTTTCTTCACGTTTTCAATTACGAAGTCATAGCCTGCTAAAACCAATTTCGTAACGTTAGCCTTTGAAATATCAGTAGTTTTTTCAGATTCTCCTTGTCCGACCGGACTTTTTGCTCCTGTAGCAGCTGCTGCAAAACCATAGTTTCCGTCAGTTAAGTGTAGCATTTGTTGAGCAAATGAACGCATTTCTGGAGTTGGTTTTAATGCATAGCCTGACTCTGGCATGGCATCGAGATACTCTTTGGTGTATGCCTTCGCTCGTTCCCACTCTTTCACGATTTCATCAACCGAAGATTGTGCATTTGCTGTGGCAGATATTCCAAAGAAAATCAATAGAATAGCAATCAATTTTGGATATTTCATAATTATGTTGGTTAAAAAATGATTTTGCAAAATTATAATTAATGTTTGATATCTACCCTTAAACTACCTTAAGAAATCAATGATTTTTGCACAAATCTTTACGTATTTTACTCAGAAATTCAGGAGTAATACCTAAATATGAGGCAATTTGTGTATTAGGTAGGCGGTTTGTTAAGTGTCGATATTGTTCAAGAAAGCTTAAATAACGTGTTTCGGCGGTTGAACTGAAAGTTTGTAAAACTCTATTCTGAAGTTCCATAAACTTATTTTCAGCAATAACTTTAAAAATACGATTAAGTTTTGGGATATTTTCGTAGAGAAAATACAAATTTGAAGGGTCAAGTTGTATCACTTCAGCGGGTTCAATGGCTTGTATATATAGTTTGCTGGGTTTTCCAGAATGAAAACTGTCAATATCGGCAATCCAGTCGTTTTCAGCTGCAAACTGAATATTATGTTCGTATCCTTTATCATCAATGCCGTACATTCTAAAACAGCCTTTGACCACAAAAGTATAATGTTTACAAACCTGACCTTCTTGTAAAATAATTTGTCGGCGTTTGATTTTGCAAAAAGAAACCCTCTGACTTATAATTTCTATTTCTTCTTTGTCAAGAAGTAGATAACCTTGAAAGTGGTCGATTAAAGGGTGCATCAGAAGATAAGGATGATTGTATAACAAATTTAATAAATATAAACTATAATTGTGTTTTAGCAAATTATCAGCAATTCAAATTTGATACAAGACAGTGCAGGAGTCTTTATAATTATTAAAGCCCTAACTTTAACAATTATTGGATTTTGTACGTAATATTTGACCTTAATAATGAAAAAAACCTTATTCTTAATAGCTTCATTCATGCTATTTATTGGGCAGATTAACGCTCAATTTACTCTTCAGAAACTCCAAGTAAATTATCAAACAACACCTATTGGAACAGATTTAGTCAAACCACAATTTTCTTGGCAAATGCATAATGCAACCAATAAACGTGGACAAGGGCAAACGGCTTATCAAATTGTGGTTACTGATGAGCAAAATCATACGGTTTGGGACTCGAAAAAGGTGATTTCGGGTATTTCTCACGCTATTCAATATGAAGGCGAAGCCTTAAAACCAACTACTCGATATACATGGAAACTGACCGTTTGGGATAATTTTAATGCTCTTTCAAGCACAAAATCATGGTTTGAGACTGGTTTTCTGAATACCAAAATTGACGCATGGTCGGGTGCGGAATGGATAGGAGGTGGAGATGAAGATTTGAATTTTTACTCACATTATTTGTCGGTTTTTAAGGTTCAATATGATATTCAATTGGCCCAAAATTCAAGCAAAGGTTCGTTTATCTTTGGGGCAAATGATAGCCGATTGAGCAATCAGTATCTCAATTTTATGGGTGTTGAGCGTAAAAAAGATGAAAGTTATGTAGAAATAGAATTAGATATTTCTACACTAACCAATGAAGCCAATTCGACAGCAAAACTCAATATTTATCGAGCGGGTTATACTAAAACTGATAAAGCAGAAGAGCCACTCAAATCTATTGCAATTCCGCAAAGTATTATTAATCAAGCGAATAAAAATGCCAAACACACAGTTTTTGTGGAGTGCAACTTTGGCGTTTTTGAATTTTATATAGATGGTACTGACGAAGCCCATAAAATTGCCGATAAATCAATGACGCCAACGAGTAGATTTGCACCTCGCGGACTCAACCTAAATCCGGTGGGTGTGGGAAATAACTTCATTAGTTTCCCTATGTTGGCCGATATCGGTTTTAGAACAAAGGCAAATCAAACTGCCTTTTTTACAGATATTCAAGTAAAAAACTTCCGTTATCCAAGTAATACTTTATATCATCTGGAAAAAGCTCCGTTAGTTTCTGGTGAGGCACTTATCACCCTCAATCCAAGTAAAAATGCTACGCCAATGCTACGCTCGGTATTTAAAACTGATGCCAAAGCAATCAAAAAAGCAAGATTATACGTAACTGCCCGTGGAATTTACGAAGTGTTTATCAACGGAAATCGTGTGAGTAATGAATACTTTAATCCAGGCCTAACGCAGTATAATAAAAACCACATGTACCAAACTTTTGACGTTACCTCAAATCTCAAAAATGGACAAGCCAATGCCATTGGAGCGTGGCTGAGTGAAGGTTGGTGGAGTGGTAATATTACTTACAGTGGTGAAAGTTGGAACTGGTTCGGCGACCGCCAATCGTTGTTGGCAAAACTAGTTGTTACTTACGCTGATGGTTCTGAGCAAATCGTCACAACTAATAATAAAGACTGGAAATTATTTACAGATGGCCCGATACGAGTAGGTTCGTTTTTCCAAGGTGAAGTATATGATGCCACCAAAGAAGAAGCAATTAAGGGCTGGACAACAACAAACTATAATGATAAAGCTTGGAAATCAGCTGTAGAAGTACCACTCGAAGGTACGGGCATTGTTGGTGATGTGAAATATTCGGGTCGTTATGCCGCTTCTTTACCTTATAATGATTTCAAATTAGTGGGTCAGATGGGCGAAAATATCAAAATTGTAAAAACATTGTCGGCTCAAAAAGTTGAAGAGGTTAGACAAAAGGTATTTGTCTATGATATGGGACAAAACATGGTTGGGTTTCCGCAGATTTTGATAAAAAATGGTAAAAAAGGGCAAATAATTAACCTTCGCTATGCTGAAATTACGTACCCAAATTTACCCGATTATAAAGGTAATGAAGGTATGATTATGCTCGAAAACATCAGAGCGGCTCTTGCACAAGACCAATACATTCTAAAAGGTGGCGATGAAATCATTCAACCAAGATTTACTTTTCATGGGTATCGTTATTTAGAAATTACGGGTGTAGAAAAGGCTATTCCTGCAACCGATGTAAAAGGCTTAGTCATTAGTTCAATTTCTGAAATATCTTCAAAATACGAAACAAGTAATCCTTTAGTAAATCGTTTTTGGGAGAATATTACTTGGTCTTTGCGTGGAAATTTTGTTTCGATACCAACCGACTGCCCGCAACGCAACGAGCGTATGGGTTGGAGCGGTGATATTTCAGTATTTGCAAGAAGTAGTACTTACCTAACCGATGCCAATTTATTTTTAAGAAGACATCTTTTGGGCATGCGTGATATTCAGCCAGAAAGCGGTCGATTTACCGATGTTGCCCCTGTAGGTGGTGGTTTCGGTGGTACACTTTGGGGAAGTGCTGGCGTTGTGGTTGCTTGGGAAACTTATCGACAATACGGTGATGTACAAATGTTGGCCGAGCATTATGGTGCAATGAAAAAATACATGGCTTTCTTAGAAACTAAAATCGATAAAACAACAGGAATTCTAAATGAAGGTCCGCTGGGAGATTGGTTGAGCCCAGAAGGCAATAAAAATGATAATACTTTGTTTTGGATGGCCTATTTTGCCTATGATTTAGAGTTAATGAGCAAAATGGCCGAAGCTTTAGGCAACACCGATGATGCTAAAAGCTTTTTGAAGAGAAGTGAAGAAATCAAGCGGATATTTAATGAAACGTATGTAGATAAATCTTCGCACCGAACTGTCAAATCGGGCATGAAAACTGGTTTTATGGCTGCACCCAATGAAGCAGATACCCGTGGAAGTTCAGATAAAGGTGTTTTGATTGATACACAAGCGTCTTATGCTGTTCCTTTGGCTTTAGGTGTATTTGATGCCCAAAATAAGCCTTTTGTAATCAAGCATTTAAGCGAAACTATCACTCGTAAAAACAAAGACGATGGCGGCATTGAACGCCCAGAAAACTCTTTGATGACAGGTTTCATCGGTACGGCATCTATGAGTGAAGCACTTTCTGCAAACGGTCGTGATGATTTGGCGTATCAATTATTGACCAATAAACAATATCCATCGTGGCTATATTCGGTGGTTAATGGTGCTACTACCATTTGGGAACGCTTAAATAGTTACACCGTAGAAAATGGTTTTGGTGGTAATAACTCCATGAATTCGTTCAACCATTATTCTTTTGGAGCGGTAGCGGCTTGGATGTACAATTATTCTTTGGGTATTCAGCGTCATCCACAAAAGACAGGTTTTAAAGAATTCATCCTCAAACCAACACCCGACCCAACTGGCCAGATGACCTCTGCTAAAGGGTATTACGATTCGATTTACGGAAGAATAGAGAGCGAGTGGAATAGTGAAGGAGGTAAAACAACTTATAAGTTCACTGTTCCACCAAATACATCCGCTGCTTTGTATCTTCCTGCTAATAAGCAAATTACAGAATCAGGCAAGAAAGTGAAAATTGAAAAAACCGAAGGAGATAAAGTAGTGATTTCGCTTTCTTCTGGAAGCTATGTTTTTGAGGTGAAGTAAGAAAATTACTTATTTTGTTAAATTAACGTTGGCAGATTTTAATTTCTGCCAACGTTTTTATTTCATATCAAAAACTCGCCGCATCAATTACATATCTATGGTGGCTCGCTTGATTATTGATGAGTTTCTGCCAAGCATCGTTTATTTGGTCGGCAGTAATATTTATAGTATCAGGTTCTATCTGATTATCTGCACAGAAGTTAACCACATCTTGTGTTTCGGCAATTCCACCAATCAATGAAGCATTGAAGTTGACGCGTGTTCGAGATAATGCTGAGACATTCAAAGCCATTTTTGCTCCTACAGGCATTCCCACTTGCGTAAAATACCCATAAGGTTTTACAACTGATGAATAGGCTGCAATATCGAACTGAACAGGAATGGTAGAAATCATGTAGTCTAAAGTTTTGTTGTAAGGCTTTAGCTTTGATAACTTGTCTACTACCACCACTTCTTTTATTCCCAATGCCATTATTTCTGTCACCTTTGTGGCGTTTGAGGTAAAAGCATATACATCTGCACCCATTGCTACTGCCAATTTTATGGCCATTTGTCCAAGTCCGCCTATGCCTGCTACTCCAATTTTATCACCTGCTTTGACCTTGGCTTTCATCAATGGCGAATAGGTCGTAATACCTGCACAAAGTAGCGGTGCGGCTTTATCAAGGCTAATATGTTCTGGAATATGTACTGCAAAGTGTTCTCTGACAACTATATTGTTAGCATACCCACCTTGTGTAATACCTGTGGGAGAGGTTTCTTCTGGGTTTCCGTAAGTCCAAACAGTAGCATCATTATCGCAATGTTGTTCTTCTCCGTGCTTACAACTTTCGCAGTTCATACAGCTATTAACCATACAACCTACGCCCGCACGGTCGCCGACTTTGAATTTTGTAACATTTTTACCAACAGCTGCTACGATACCAGCAATTTCGTGCCCCGGTACTTGTGGATATTGTTGTGGCCCCCAATCACCTAACATGGTATGAATATCTGAATGGCAAATGCTGGCGTATTTTATATCTATTAAAATGTCATTATCACCTACTGGTCGGCGTTCAAATTCCCACGGACTCAGTACACCAGAAGTATCGAAGGCTGCGTAGCCTCTTGATTTTGTATTACTCATTTGGTTTAAAAAGTTGTTTTTTGATAAAATTAGAGATAATGTCCAGATAATACTCAAATAATTTCAAAATTACGTAATCTGAATTACGGGCACTATAATCTTTTAAACCGCAGATGACGTTGATTTACGCTGAAAAATAATAAAATCAGCGTAAATCAGAGGTTTTTAAATTTGCATTATCTGCGGTTTATATTTTTACATTAATTAGCTTTCTTGTAATACTTATTAAAATTATAATTTAATCCCACATTCCACATAAAATCTTTATTGCCCGGTAAATTGGCTTTGATGGTTTGGTTAATGCTCGAACTTAAGCTAAATGGTAGTTTTTTATGAGCTAAAACAGTGGTAAGTGTGAAATAATTACCTCGGTAGCCATCCGTTTGCAGGAAAAATACCGAAGGAAAGAAGTTTAGTCGAAGATTTTCAGAAAGCCCTAAATTAGTAATGGCTGAATTTAAAAATAGCACGTTTGTGAAATGCGGCCCATCTTTTTGTAAACCGTGTCCTTGAAGATAAGTAGCACTTACCCCCAATTTTTTCGAAATTTGATAGCTCGGAACAAGCTCAAAAGCCGCAAATCTTAGGAATTGAGTAATTTCTTTATTCACACCATTTTCTGTAATTTGTTTACGAATAAGATTAAATGCAGGGTGTACACCGAGCCTTAACCCAAATTTTTTATTATCAACTATGCGGTATCTTAGCCAAAATATCATTCCACCTTTAGTAATATCAGGTTTTAAACGTATATCTGGGTCGAAGCTAAATCGTTTTTTTCGCCAAGATAATTGAGTGGTTACAGCAGGGCTATTCAGTGAAAATGAAGGGATAATCGAAAAACCATTGGTCGTGATGCCTACATTTCCTGAAAAATTGGTAATATTTTTTGTACTATCGGTCGATTGAGCTAAAGTTATTTGAAAAGAAAATACAAGGAGTAAAGAATAAATAATAGTGTTTAAATGTTTCATTTCTAAGGTTTTAATGTAGTGTCGGAAAAATCCAATGCAAAATTAATCTCACTAAGACCTATTTTTCTTATACATTTTACGGTTTCACTTACCATTTTTACTGATAGGCAAACAACTCATTTTTTATTTATATAGATTTGAATAAAAAAGCCCATGATTATCTTCGATAGCATCAAAAAATACAGCGAATACTTTAATAATAAGACCTTACATCCGCTTATTAATTACGTAGATTTGAATAAATCTGACCTCATTCCGAGACACAAAGCCAGAATTGATTTCTATGCTATTATTACGAAGGAAACGATTTGTGGCGAAATGCGTTATGGTAATAAATTTTACGATTATTCAGATGGCTCGATGATTTTTATTGGCCCCAATCAAATAATCGGAAGCGAGCCATTAGGAGAAATGCACCAACCTTATGGTAAAGCACTTATTTTTCATCCTGATTTATTGAAAGGGACTTCGCTCGGTAAACAAATTCATGAATACTCATTTTTTAGCTATGAATTGAATGAATCACTGCATCTTTCAGATAGAGAGCGACAAATTGTAGATAATTGCTACGCCAATATTATCTCAGAAATGAGCCAGAATATTGATAAACACAGTAAAAAGATTATCATTGCCAATCTAGAGTTATTGTTGAAATACTGCACACGTTTCTACGACCGCCAGTTTATCACTCGTGAACACGCTAATCATGGAATTATCGAACAATTCGAGCAAAAATTAAATGAATATTTGAGAAGTCAACAATTGAAAATTAGTGGGATACCTACGGTGGCTCATTTTGCCAATGAGCTTAATCTTTCGGCTAATTATTTTGGCGATTTGATAAAAAAAGAGACAGGTAATTCTGCCCAAGATTTTATTCATCTAAAGCTTTTAGAGCTGGCTAAAGAGCAGGTTTTAGATGTATCGAAGTCAATAAGTGAGGTTTCGTATGAATTGGGTTTTAGATATCCACAGCATTTTACGCGATTATTCAAGCAAAAAGTGGGGGTGTCTCCCTTGGAATATCGAGGGTTGAATTGATTTTTAGATATTCCAAATACATAAATTAAATCCAAATCACTAATATTGTCTTTCTTTAACAAATGTTTATGATAAGGAGAGCCATCAAACCCTATTTTTCGCATGTCATTTCGTGGACAATACTGTTGTTCTTGCCCTTTATAGGTTATTTGTATCAGCCACAAAAATTATCAGAGTTAAATTTCTACTTTGTTCAAACACACTTCCTGAACATAGCATTTTTAGCAACGGCCTTCTATTCAAACCTCCATTATATTGCTCCAAAATTCTTTTTTGAACAAGCTCGAATTAAATTCTTTGTTCTGATTCTTTTGGTGCTGGGCATTTATATTGTTATGACTTATCTTTTCTTTCGGCTTAATCCCGAAGACGAATTGAAGCATTTACAAGAAAAAAATATTCTATTTATCCGATTAGTTTTTGGACCAACAATTATTTATTCATTGTGTATTCTTACAAGTACAATGCTCTTTTTATACGATGAACAAGCTCATCAGAAAGAACTTAATAAGCAAATCGAACTCGAAAAAACTACGGCCGAGCTTAACATGCTTAAGTTACAGATTAGTCCACATTTCTTGTTTAATACACTCAATAATATCCGTTGGTTGATACGTAAAAAATCTGAGCAGTCGGAAGAATCAGTTATGAAACTTTCAGAAATACTTCGATACATTATTTACGAAGTAGAAGGCTCGAAAGTGGAATTTAGTCGAGAAATAGAACACCTTCGTAATTTTATCGAACTTCAAACCCTACGCTTGCCAATTGAAGGAAATGTAGTTTTTAAAGTAGATGAAAACATTAAAAATTACTTGATAGAACCACTACTTTTCATACATTTTGTGGAAAATGCCTTCAAATATGGCATTGATAGCAAGAATGCTCCAGATATTGTATTTGAATTTAGTACGCTACCTAATGGACTAACCTTTTACTCAAAAAACAAGATTTTATTAAAGAAAGCCAATATTCAGAATGAAGGAATTGGGTTAACCAATATTCAAAGGCGTTTGGAATTGCTTTATCCAAATAAACATGAACTTAAGATTACCCATAATGATGAATATTTTGAGGTGAATTTGAAATTAATTTTAGAATCATAATCCCCCTTGTGCGTAGGATTATGTGCGAAAAAGCAAAAGGGGGTAGGGGGATGTTAAAAAACTTTTCATTGTCACTATGAAAATCAAGTGTATATTAATCGACGACGAACCATTTGCGTTGAATATTTTAGAGGATGATTTATTGGATTTTTCGAATGTAGAAGTGCTCGAAAAATTCAATAGTCCTCTTGATGTGCCTGATTTTTTAAAAACACATGAAGTTAACCTCATTTTTTCTGATATTCAGATGCCTGAAATGCTTGGTACGCAGTTTATCCGAAACCTCGAAAACCCTCCTTTAGTTATCTTCACAACGGCTTATCATCAATATGCTCTTGAGGGGTTTGAGTTAAACGCCATTGATTATCTGATGAAACCTATCAGAAAAGAGCGTTTGGCCGCAGCACTCAAGAAAGCAGAAGACCAATTGTATTTCAGAGAAAAACTCAAAATTGAGACTGAAGAAAACTATATTTTGATAAACGTTGAATATCAGAAAGTGAAGCTACTTTTCGAAGAAATTATCTACATCGAAGGCCTGAAAGATTATGTTAAAATCTATTTAGAAAATAGAGTTCACCCAGTGCTCACTAGAAGTAATTTGCGAGGAATGGAAAGTAAATTGCCCGAAAAAACCTTCGCTCGAATTCATAATTCGTTTATTATTAACAAACAAAAAATCACTTCTTTTCAGCATTCGAAAGTATTTCTCTCTAATATCGAATTGCCAGTTGGAAAGACGTATATCGAGAATATCAAAGGGTAAAAAATTTCTAGATTCCCCGTAGAGACGTTGCACGCAACGTCTCTACGAAACTATTCTTTCTCACAGATATACACTTCATCTTCACAGATATACAAATCGTTGATTGAGTCAACAATCCTTCTCACCTTTGAGCCATGTTTCTGAAACAACAATAAACAGAGGCTACTCAAACATAAATTTTTATGAAAATGAAAAGGTTATTATCTGCTCTTTTTACGGCACTTATCACAATCACGAGTTTTGCTCAAATGCCAACAGGCGGTGCTCCAGCAGGAGCAAAAATGCCAGAAGGAAAATTATTCGGAAAAATTGTTGATGAGCAAGGCAAACCAGTTGAATTTGCATCGGTTGTATTACTCAAAACAACTTTCGATAACGCTACCAAACAAAGTAAAGATGTATTGGTAAAAGCTCAAAGTTCGGAGCTAAATGGAGATTTTAATTTCTCAGAAGTACCAGTAATGGCAAAGTTGAAATTAAAAATCAGTTCGGTAGGATATAAAACCCTTGAATTGCCAGTGGCTTTTGCCATGCCTAAAATGGAAGGAATGACGCCACCTAAAGCAGGCCAACAACCAGACCCTGCAATGATTGCAAAAATGATGGCGGCTTTTGATAAAG
Source organism: Emticicia sp. MM (assembly GCF_001649495.1). Classification (NCBI taxonomy): domain Bacteria; kingdom Pseudomonadati; phylum Bacteroidota; class Cytophagia; order Cytophagales; family Leadbetterellaceae; genus Emticicia; species Emticicia sp. MM. The sequence goes on from NZ_LXHX01000005.1 coordinate 29,296, forward strand.
ACTTAGGCAATATCAAGATAGAAAGCGATACCAAAGTTTTAGATGCTGTAACCGTAACGGCTCAAAAGGCATTGCTTGAAATGGATATTGATAAAAAGACTTTTAATGTAGAAAAAAACATCGTAACGGCTGGCGGAACGGGCGTTGATGTGATGCGAAATATTCCTTCATTACAAGTTGATATTGATGGAAATGTAAAACTTCGTAATGCTGCCCCAACAATCTTTATTGATGGTCGCCCAACAACTTTATCGCTCGACCAAATTCCTGCCGATGCCATTGAGAAAGTAGAGGTAATTACTAATCCATCTGCTAAATACGATGCTTCAGGAAGTATGGCTGGTATTTTAAATATTATTCTGAAAAAGAATAAAAAGAGCGGCTACAACGGAATGCTTAATATCGGTGCCGACCGTTTTGGTGGCTCAAATGCAATGGGAAGTATCAGTGTTCGTCAGAAAAAATGGAATGTTACGCTTATGGGTATGAATATGCGTATGCGAAACAACACCGAAGGAAATAGCGAGCGTACAAGCAGTATTGGGGGCATCAACTCAAATGTTATGCAAGACATTGAGAGTAAAACCAAAGGGATGATGACATTCGGACGTTTGGGAGTAGATTATAATATTTCGAATCGTACGACACTTTCAGTAGGAACTGTGATTGCGGGAGGTAAATTTCGACCATCGGAAGATATCTTAATCACAAATACCACTTCAGGTAAAACTACTGTAAGTAATCGTTTGTCGGAGTCAGAGCGTAGTTTCAAACCACGAGGTTTACAATTAGGATTAAAACATAATTTCCCAACTTCTGGTGAAGAACTTTCGATGGATTTTAACTATTTTGGTGGCAAAAATGCAATGAATGGTGTTTATACAACTAATTATTACAATGCTTCGAACCAAATTACGGGTACTCAAATTCAGAGAAATATTGGTAATGGCGAAAATCAATTTATGACTTTCCAAACTGATTATACAAAGCCATTTAAGAATGGAATGAACCTTGAAACGGGTATCCGAGTTCAAATAAATAATTTGCAAAATATCAATGATAATTCGCTGAAAGCAGTTGGCTCAGATGTTTATAAAAATATTACTTCAGCATCGGCCAATTATGATAGCAAAAATAGTGTGTATGCCGCTTATGCCTCTGTTTCGGGTAAAGTAAGTACCATGTTTTCATATAAAGTTGGTTTAAGAGCTGAGAGCTCTTCTTATGAAGGAAAATTGTTGAATACTGGTCAAAACTTTAGTAATAGCTACCCGATTAGTTTATTTCCATCGGTATTTATTAGCAAGAATTTATCAAAAACTGACCAATTACAATTAAGTGTTACTCGCAGAGTTAATCGCCCGAATTTTTTCCAATTAATTCCGTTTATTGATTACAGCGATAGCTTAAATATCACCCGTGGAAATGCCAATCTAGTACCTGAGTTTACAACTTCTGGCGAAATTTCTTATAGTAAATCGCAAGGTACAGGCACATTCTTGGCATCGGCTTATTATAAACATACCAATAACCTGATAACTAGATATTTGAATCAAGAAATAAATCCGATTAGTGGGAAACTAGATTTGATTAATACTTATATCAATGCTAATTCGAGTATCAATTACGGAGCAGAGTTTACTTATACCAATAAGGTGCAAAAATGGTGGGATTTGACGGCCAATATCAATTTTTATAATTCAAAAATTAATACCGATAATATTGATAATGCAGTAGCCACTTCAGCACTTTGGACAGTTTTCGGGAAATTAAACAACAACTTCAATTTGCCGAAAAAATGGGTAATTCAACTTTCGGGCGATTATCAAGGAAAAACAAATATGCCAGTTACTCAAAATCAAGGATTTGGCCCGCCAATGAGTCAAGCTCAAAGTTCATCACAAGGCTATATCAAACCTTTCTATGGTGTTGATTTCGCAGTGAAGAAAACATTCCTGAAAAATGATTTGGCTTCTTTGACACTTTCAGTAAACGATATTTTCCGTACACGTGGTAATACCCAAGTTTCTTACGGTGAAGGTTTCTCACAAACATATTATCGCCTGACTAACCCACAAATGGTAAAGTTAAACCTGTCGATTCGTTTCGGAAAAATGGATATGAGTATGTTTAAGAAAAACAATAATACCAACTCAATGGAAGGAATGCAAATGCAATAATTGCTAGGATATTCTAAAGAGAAATAGGCAATCTATAAATAAATGATTATCATACAAATCCCCCTTGGTTTCTACTCAAGGGGGATTTTAAATGTAAGAAAAATTGAGCATCTTAAATACGTGAAGAACCACCAGTCTTTTACATAATGGCAATCGTGTTTTTAAAGCCCACGGATGTGCGTTTTTCTACAGAATATTAGCCTATTTTTCAGATAAATCAATCGATAATTTTTTTGCAGCAATAAAGAAGAAAGTACTAGCCACAATTTCAATGAAAATAATAATCGACATTGCCCAACGGATAGATTCTGAATGATAAGTTGGCGTAAGCCAATCGCTCAAAAGACCGACCGTTAATGGACCCAAGCCCAAACCAAGGATATTGAGAATGAAAAATAAAATAGCAGAAGTCAAGGCTCGCATATTGGCAGGTACAAGGCTATGAGAAACAGCGATAGATGGCCCTAAATAAGCACTTTGCATCAAGGCACATAAGCCCATAAATGCCAGTGACACATTTCTATCTTCAATAAATAATGCCCCAACAGCCAAACCACTTGATACTAATGCACCTATGGCTGGAATACGTAAATACCAACTTTTATCTTCTTTGCCGTATAAATCGGTCAGATAACCACCTAAAAATGTACCCAAAGCTCCACCTATTCCAAATAGTAAACCAAGCGTAACACCAATTTCACTACTTTGCATGTGGTGTATTCTACTCAAAAATGAAGGAGCCCAATTAGAAACACCATATAAACAAAATACATGAAATGCAGTAGCCAGACCCAAATAAGCAAAAGTTTTTGTTGCAAATAAGTACTTAACTACGGTAATTATGCTTACTGATTCGGTTTCAGTTTTTAAATCATCAGAAGCTCCACGTTTAGGTTCTTTTACCGAAATGTAGAATAACAATGAAAATACAATTCCTGGAATACCTAAGGCAAAAAATGCTACTCGCCAGCCTAATTCATGGTTTAGATAACCCCCAATTAAAAATCCAATGAGAATGCCAAAGTAAATTCCTGTTGAATAAATAGATAAAGCGGTTGCTCGTTTTTCAGCGGGAAAATAATCGGAAATCATTGAGTGGGCGGGCGGGCTACCGCCTGCTTCACCAATACCTACGCCAATGCGAGCTAAAAGTAATTGATAAAAGTTTTGAACTAAGCCCGAAACGGCTGTCATGATGCTCCATAATCCAAGAGAAATTGTTACGATATTTCTTCTATTTCCCTTATCAGCTATTCGGGCAATAGGCAAGCCTAAAGTGACATAAAATAGTGCAAATGTAAACCCCGATAACAATCCAAGCTGTGTATCAGTAAGATTTAATTCATGTTTGATTGATTCTTGGAGAATGACTAATAATTGTCGGTCAATGAAATTAAAAACATAAACTAAGGTTAGCATTACTAACACAAAGTAACGATATGAATGGTCGTTTAGAATATTTTTCATACATTAGTTGTCAAAAGAGGTATTTGCAAATTAATAATATTTATTGAAATAATTCTATTCTATGTTTAAAAAGTCTTTAATCATTTCTTTCTCTCAACGCTCAATAATTATGAAAAAAACAATCTTACTATTCTTTGTATTCATTAGCACGCTTGGTTTTGCACAGAACCTTGAAAAAGCCCTTCCCGAATCGGTAGGAATGAGTTCTACTCGCCTAAAACGTATCGAAACAGTTGTCAATGATTATATTCAGAAAGAGCGTCTTGCAGGTGCTATCGCATTAGTCATGCGTGATGGCAAGTTGGTATATCATGAATCATTTGGCTATGATGATATAAATACCAAAACAAAACTTTCGAAAGACGCCATCGTGCGAATTGCCTCACAAACCAAGGCCATTACCAGCACAGCCGTAATGATTCTTTATGAAGAAGGGAAAATTTTGCTAGATGAGCCCATTTCAAAATACATTCCTGCCTTTAAATCGCCAGTTGTATTAGATAAATTCAATGAGGCCGATAGTTCTTTTACTTCTATTCCTGCTAAAAGAGAAATTACAATTCGAGATTTATTGACTCATACCTCAGGCATTAGTTATTTAGGAATTGGCACAAAAGAAGCCAATGCTATTTATGCCAAAAATAAGATTTCAAATGGTTTAGGAGACCCTAATCTCAAATTGGCAGATTTTGCCAATAACTTAGCCAAAATGCCATTGATGCACCAACCCGGCGAACGTTTTACCTATGGTTTGAATACTGATATTTTAGGTTATTTAGTAGAAATTGTTTCTGGAAAGCCACTTGATGTATTCTTCCAAGAACGAATCTTTGCCCCATTGAACATGACCGATACTTTCTTTTATCTGCCAGAATCAAAACATAATAAATTAGCTACACTTTACGCCGAAGACCAAAACCGTAAATTGATAAAAGCTCCTGAAAGTTCACAGAATTTTCCAAGACAAAAAACTGGATTTATGTCTGGTGGAGGTGGTTTATCTTCATCGGCAACAGATTATGCCAAATTTTTACAATGTCTTTTAAATGGTGGAAGCCTTAACGGAAAAGATATTTTATCGCCCGCTATTATTCGTCAAATGACTACTAACCAAATTGGTGAGGTAAATGTAGGTATTAGAAAATTTGGTTTAGGATTTGCCCTCGCTACTTCAAAAGAAGCAGCTCGTTTGCCAGTTTCAGAAGGAAATTATGAGTGGGGTGGAATTTTCGGAACAAGTTATTGGGTCGACCCAAAACAAAATATTGTGGGTATATTTCTCACACAAAAATATCCTAATAGTTATGCCGATTTGGGCGAAAAATTTAAAGTTTTGGTTTATCAATCCTTAACAAAATTGAAGTAATTTAAACATGAATCATTCCGAAATTCTTAGTATGTTTTTATTCATTCAACGAATAGCATGTTGAAATTTATTAATAGAAAATTTAAATAAAAAAACCTCGAAAGTGACTACTTTCGAGGTTCATATAATATGATTTTAATTTAATCCGAGATAAATTTTTTAGGACTAAATATTCTTATAGTTGACTAAAATCGAAGGTTTCTAAGAATTTAGTAGTAAACTTACCCGATTTGAAAGTCTCATCATCCATCAACTTGATGTGGAATGGAATGGTAGTTTTGATACCTTCAATCACAAACTCTTGCAAGGCACGTTTCATACGCGTGATGACTTCTTCTCTCGATTGACCAGTAACAATAAGTTTGGCAATCATTGAGTCGTAATTCGCAGGAATGGTGTAACCTGCATAAACGTGGCTATCAATTCTCACACCATGCCCACCTGGGAAGTGTAAGTTAGTGATTTTACCAGGCGATGGACGGAAACCATTGATAGGGTCTTCGGCATTAATACGGCATTCCATCGAATATAATTTCGGGAAGTAGTTTTTACCCGAAATCGGTACACCTGCTGCTACTTTGATTTGTTCCTTAATTAAGTCGAAATCTGTTACTTCTTCCGTAATTGGGTGTTCTACCTGAATACGAGTATTCATTTCCATGAAATAGAACTTTCCGTATTTATCAACTAAAAATTCTATTGTACCCGCACCTTCATAGCCAATAGCCGCTGCACCTTTGATAGCTGCCGCACCCATTTGCTCACGTAGTTCTTGTGAAACAATCGGAGAAGGAGTTTCTTCAACTAATTTTTGGTGACGACGTTGAATCGAGCAATCACGCTCTGAAAGGTGACAAACTACACCATTTTGGTCGCCTACTACTTGAATCTCAATGTGGCGAGGTTCTTCGATGAACTTCTCTAAATATAAGCCATCATTTCCAAATGCTGCACCCGACTCCATTTTGGCGTCGTCCCATGCTTTTTGGAATTCAGATGAATTATTGATAATTCTCATACCGCGGCCACCACCCCCAGCAGTTGCTTTGATGATTACTGGGTAGCCCATTTCCTCTGATAAACGAATACCTTCTTCAACCGACTCAAGTAAGCCTTCTGAACCTGGGATAACTGGTACACCAGAATTTTTCATGGTAGCTTTAGCAGTTGCTTTATCTCCCATTGAGTTGATTTGGTCGGCTGTTGCACCAATAAACTTAATGCCGTATTCAGCACAAATTCTTGAAAACTCAGCGTTTTCTGATAAAAATCCGTAGCCAGGGTGAATGGCGTCAGCGTTTGTAATTTCGGCAGCCGAGATAATATTTGGAATATTCAAATATGACTGGCGGCTTGGAGCTGGGCCTATACAAACAGCTTCATCAGCAAATCTTACGTGCAGACTATCACGGTCGGCAGTAGAATAAACTGCTACTGTTTTAATGCCCATCTCACGGCAAGTTCTAATGATTCGAAGGGCGATTTCGCCACGATTGGCTATTAATATTTTTTTGAACATAGGTTTCTGATTTGAAATTTATGGATTTGAGTTGTCAAAGTAGTACACAAAGCCAATAAGCTTTTCGACTACCTGCTACAAGCCTTCAAATCAATTAGGCTCAACCAAGAACAAAGGTTGGTCAAACTCCACTGGAGTTGCATTTTCAACCAATACTTTAACGATTTTACCCGAAACTTCTGATTCTATTTCGTTGAAGAGTTTCATTGCTTCAATGATACAAACAACTTTTCCTGCCGATACCTCATCACCTACGTTCACGAAGTTTTCTTTATCTGGGCCAGGAGAGCGGTAGAATGTACCAATCATTGGTGATTTAATCGTAATTAAATTGCTTGCCTCGGCTGCAGGAGCAGGTGCTGCTGGTGGAGTAGCAACTGGAGCGGCGGCTGGGGCTGAAACAGGTGCTGCGGCTACTGGAGCTGGAGCTACGTAAGCTGGTTGAGCTACGGCCACAGGGGTAGTATTTGAATAGCGTTTGATAGCTAACTTTAGCTCAGAAGTTTCGATATTAACTTCGTCTAAGCCAGATTGAGATATAAAATCTATTAGTTTTTGGATATCTTTTGTTTCCATGAAAGGTAGATATTATTCGTGGTTATAGAGTAATTTTTCGTACAAATGTAAAAAGAAAGACGATACCTACAAAGAATATTAGAAAGCGGCCCTACAGTTTTAATCTAAGCAGCTTTCGGCGATTCGGTAGAGGAGGTATCGTCTGTGATATGTTTAAAAACTTGACTCAAGCGATTCTTGTTGTTTCTTACATGTAAATAATTAGCAATTATTTGCCTTCTTTCACACGTGAATCGTATTCGTAAGTTGTTGTATTTACACGAATCAATTCATCATTTTCGATGAAAAGTGGAACTCTGATTGATGCACCTGTTTCAACAGTTGCAGGTTTACTTGGGCTGGTAGTTGTATCGCCTTTTAAGCCTGGTTCTGTATAAGTAACACGAAGTTCAACATATTGTGGTAATTCGATGCTTAAGATAGTTTCAGTTTCAGCGTGCACTAAAGCAGAAACAGCTTGGCCTTCTTTCATCAAATCGGCTTGTGGAACCATCTTCTCGTCAAGATTAAATTGCTCGAAAGTATCGGTTTCCATAAAGTTATAGCCATCTTCATCTTTATAAAGAAATTGAAATTCTCTCTTTTCGATGCGGGCAGTTATTACGTTTACACCAGCGGTGAAAGTATTATCAATCACTCTACCAGTTTTGATGTTTCTCAGCTTAGTTCGAACAAAAGCTGGGCCTTTTCCTGGCTTTACGTGTTGAAATTCTACGATTGAATAAAGGTCATTATTCCATTCTAAACAAAGACCATTTCTAAAATCTGCGGTTGTTGCCATTACTAAATATGTCTTATTTATTTATTCCTTAGATATAATTTGTGGGGTTAATTAAAGAGCCCATTTAATGTAACATGCTCCCCAAGTGAATCCACCACCAAAAGCAGCTAAAACAAGATTATCTCCTTTTTTGAGTTGTTTTTCGTAATCGTATAAACAAAGCGGAATTGTAGCAGCAGTAGTATTGCCATATTTATGAATATTCAGCATTACTTTTTCATCACCAATACCCATTCGGCGAGCGGTAGCATCAATGATACGCTTATTTGCTTGATGTGGTACTAACCACGAAATATCATCACCAGTTAAGTTATTACGTTCCATGATTTCTGCTGAAACGTCTGCCATGTTTGTTACGGCAAACTTAAATACCGAAGGTCCTTCTTGGTGAATATTGTGCCAGCGATTATCTACTGTTTCGTGGCTTGCTGGATAACGGCTACCGCCACCTTTCATAATGAGGTGGTCGCCACCTGTTCCATCAGAACGAAGCAAGAAATCAATGATGCCATTTTCATCAGTTGAAGGTTCTAGTAATACAGCACCAGCACCATCGCCAAATAATACACAAGTGGTACGGTCAGTATAATCAACAATGGCCGACATTTTATCTGCTCCAATAACAATTACTTTCTTATAACGGCCAGACTCAATAAATTGAGTACCAACTGAAAGTGCATATAAAAAACCTGAGCAAGCGGCTAAAATATCAAAACTTCCGATTGAAGGAATCCCACATTGTGTACATACCAAATTGGCAGTTGAAGGAAACATAAAGTCGGGAGTTACCGTCGCACAAATAACTAAATCAATGTCTTTTGGGTTAGTTCCAGTTTTCGCAAGTAAGCCTTTCACTGCTTCTGAAGCCATGTATGAAGTGGCCAAGCCTTCTCCTCGTAAAATATGGCGTTCTTTAATACCCGTTCGAGTAGTAATCCACTCATCGTTAGTATCAACCAATTTTTCTAAATCTGCGTTGGTCAAAATATCTTCTGGCACATAGCCATGAATACCAGTGATAGCTGCTTTTAAGTTCATTTATGTATTAAAGGTCGGTTTAGAAAACAGACCATCATTAGTGAAAAGATGAAATTTAAAACTTACAATTACGTATAAAATTAAGAAGGTCAGACCTTCCGGTAAGACCTTCTTAATCTTCGTATGAAGCAATAATATGTTCAGTAACTTTTGATTCTACCTGACGAACAGCCAAGAAAATCATATTTTTGATAGCTTCTGGTGAAGAAATGCCATGTGCCACAATTACATTACCTTTCACGCCAATAATCGGACTTCCACCAATCACTTCGTAGTTCATACGGTCGATGAGTGAGTCTTTGATTCCTTGTGATGCGGCGTAATCGTAGAACGATTCTCCCATTTTGAAAATCACATTTCCAGTAAAACCTTCAGTTACAATCACATCCGCTTTTCCATCAAATAAGTCACGACCTTCAATATTACCTATGAAATTGACTTTCTTATTGATTTTCAATAGCTGATGAGCTGCTTGTACAACGGTTGAACCTTTTTGTTCTTCTTCTCCGATATTGAGAAGAGCAACTTTAGGGTTTTCAATTCCAAATGAGAATTTGGCATAAAGTGAACCAAGTTCGGCAAATTCTGCCAAAACTTCTGGTTTGCAGTCGGCGTTAGCACCAATGTCAAGCATTAGGCTATAACCACCGCTTTTGAGAGGAAGAAACCCTGCTATAGGTGGGCGTTGGATATTTCCAACAGTTTTTACTGTAAAGAGTGACCCTACCATCATAGCACCCGTATTTCCGGCACTACAAAAGGCGTCGACTTGTTTCTCTTTTAAAAGTTTAAACCCAACTCCAATGCTGGAATTGGGTTTTTGAGAAAAAGCTCTTGTTGGATGTTCTCCCATCTCGATAACATCGTCAGCATTGACCATTTCAATAGCATGAGCAGGATATTTCATTGTTCGTAAAATATCAAGCATTATGCTTTGTTTGCCAATCAATACCAATTTTATACCTTCGGATAATTGGTTGGCGGCCATGACAGCACCTTCGACGATGGCTTTGGGAGCAAAATCACCCCCCATAACATCTACGGCAATTTTCATAAAAGCAATCTCTTGGTTGAGTAAATATTTGTTTTTGGGTAACGGCTACTGGTATATTCTATAAGGAAAACTTATAAATTGTTTTTGGTAAGTAACCAGTATCCAGCCACAAGATATTATTAAGCTTTTTGGTAGCCTTCAGCAACTAATTTGCCTTTATAATATAAGTTACCTTCGAATACGTGTGCACGGTGACGAACGTGAATCTCGCCAGTAGTAGCATCTACTGATAATGATTTAGTTGTCAAAGAATCATGCGTTCTACGCTTATCTCTTCTGGTTGTCGAATGTCTTCGCTTAGGATGTGCCATTTTACTATTAACAATTAACTATGTAACAAATTTATTTTTATAAGATAGAGGCGAAATTGGTAATTTACAGCTTTTTGTGGCTGTGGTCAAAATCGTACCTCAATTATCATTCATTTTGAGTTTCGCAAGAGCTGCCCAACGTGGGTCAATTTCTTGCTCTTTTTCCTCTGGTTTCTCTTCTTCTGGGTCAGATGAGTAAACCAAGAGCCCATCTTCATCAAAATCATCATCTCTGAACCTTGGGTGAAGCTTCTTCATCGGGAGCGACACACAAATAAAATCATAGATGTGTTGGGCAATGTTGATGGTGGCTTGCCCGAAAGGAATCATTTCAATTTCATCGGTGATTTCCTCGTGGTGGTCGCCATATTTAAAAATATATCTTTCCTTCAACTCAATAGGCTCTTCGAAAGGCTCAAGGCTGCGGTCGCAGATGAGTTCGATGTTCGCCTTTATATCAAAATCAAGCTGAAGCAATGTAGCATTCTTGGTAAGTTTCACGATGGCCTTAAAATTGCCCTTCGAAATAAATACTTGTCCGAATGCTTCAAAAAACTTATCATCACCCTCGAATTCAAACGAATGAACCTTTTCTTCGAGTCCTTGAATGTTAATATCGTATTTTGATAGTATCTTGCTCACGTTTTCACAGAAAGGTTGCAAATTTACGGCTAATTTTGGAATTACGAAAGTTTCTTAGAGAAAATGCTTAAAATACTTACTAATAATCGTTTATTTTTTATTTTTTTCCTTGTTTGGGTGCTTTTTGGTGCGATTTTGCAACTAATTTCCAGCCCAACAGACCTGATGTTTCTTATAAATCAGCACCATAGCTTGGAGCTTGATGCTTTTTTTAGGTTTGTCACAACCCTCGGTGAAGACACAATTTGGTTGATTTTGTTGTTGGCGTTACTTTACCGACATTTCGTAAAAAAAGTCAAGCAAACAGCTATTGTAAAGTTTTTACTAATCTCTTGGATATTAAAGGTTTTGGTATCCTTGATTCTCAAAAACATATTTAATCATCCACGCCCAATAGAGGTTTATCAAAATAGTGGTCGAGCCATTAATTTGGTAGAAGGCGTCACGATGCACCATTGGCAAAGTTTTCCTTCTGGGCATACAACTACCGCTTTTGCTTTCGCTTGTTTTTGTGCAATAGTATTTCGAAAAACATCATTGTCAATCATCTTGTTAGTGATGGCAATGTTGGTGGGATTTTCTCGGATGTATCTTTTCCAGCATTTTCCTAGAGATGTTTTTGCCGGAAGTATTTTGGGGGTAGCTGTAGTGGTTGTGATGGCAAAATTCTTTTATAAAAAAGAAGAAATTTCAGCCTAAAATATATTTTATTTACACGTATCAACCTATAAACCTATGTTTTTTTCAAAAAGAGATTTACAGTTTCATCTTTACGAAGTTCTTGATAGCGAGTCACTTAGCCAATATGAATACTTTCAAGACCATAACCGAGAATCGTTTGATATGGTGCTCGATGCGGCGGAAAGTATTGCCGTAAAAATGCTTCATCCTTTACTAACTGAAATGGATAGAAAAGAACCTCAGTTGGTCGATGGAAAAATCAGGATTCATGAAGGAATGAAAGCCATCATTAAGAAAATGGGCGATGATGGTTGGGTAAACGCTGCTTTTCGCTATGATGAAGGGGGGCAGCAATTACCAATTACGGTGTTAAACACCGCAGGTTTTATTTTCCAAGCAGCCAACTATTCTTCGAGTATTTTTTCGTTCATGAGTGGTGGCTCTGCAAATCTTATTCGTACGTTTGGTTCGCAAGAATTGATAGATAGATTTACACCTAATATGTATTCGGGTAAATGGCAAGGTACAATGGCCTTGACAGAGCCTAATGCGGGTAGTTCGCTTTCGGATATTTCAACGATAGCTGAGCCAACCGACGAGGCAGGTGTTTATAAAATCAAAGGACAAAAAATATTTATTTCGGCAGGCGACCACGATGCTTGTGAAAATGTGGTGCATTTGATGCTTGCAAAAATAAAAGGTGGGCCGATAGGAGCGAAGGGGATTTCACTTTTTGTGGTTCCTCAAAAAAGACCAGAAAATGGAGAACTAATTGATAATGATGTAATTACGGCTGGAATTTTCCATAAAATGGGCTATAAAGGAGCTCCGATAGCTCATTTAAGTATTGGCTCCAATGATGGTACTTTGGGTTATTTAGTTGGCGAACCACACAAGGGTCTCAACTATATGTTTCAACTAATGAATGAAGCTCGTATCGGTGTTGGCCTCAATGCTACTGCCATCGGTACAGCCGCCTATCATTCGTCGTTGGCGTACGCAAAGGAGCGTCCACAAGGAAGAAAAATTTCAGAAAAAGACCCAACAAAACCTCAAATAACCATCATCAATCATGCCGATGTGAAGCGAATGTTGTTGTTTCAGAAGGCAGTGGTAGAGGGTTCTTTAGGTTTGTTATTATTCTGTAGTAAATTATCAGATTTGATTTTGGTAGAAACTGGCGAAGCAAAAGAACGTGCCGAATTATTACTAGATTTACTTACACCCGTAGGAAAATCATATCCTTCTGAAATGTGCTGTTTATCAACCAGTGCGGCGGTGCAGGTTTTGGGTGGTTCGGGTTATACAACCGATTTTCCAGTTGAACAATATTATCGTGAAGCACGTATTCATCCAATTCATGAAGGTACAACGGCCATTCATGGGCTTGACCTTTTGGGTAGAAAGCTGACAATTCATAACGGTAAAGCTGCACAGATTTTCTTTGAAGAGGTGTCCAAAACAATGAATGAAGCTGCCCAAATTCCCGCCTTACAGCCATTCGTTGAAAAACTTCAAAAATATTTAGCAAAAGCACAACAAGCAACGGGTTATTTATTGGGCTTGGCTGGAAAAGGTGAAATAGAGAAATATTTGGCTGATGCTACCCTGTATTTAGAGATGTTTGGTATCATCACGATTGCATGGCAATGGCTGGGCCAAGCGATTGTTGCAGAAAGAAAATTGGCCGAAGCACACGATACTGACCAAAACTTTTATCAAGGCAAATTGGCCACTTTAAGGTATTTCTACGAATATGAATTAGTAAAAGTAGATTCGCTCGTAAAACGCCTACAAAGCACTGATTCTGTAACCATAGAAATGCAAGCTGATTGGTTTTGATATTTTGCGGGACTTCGGCTTCGCTCAGCCACCGCAAAAAACGTTGCCTGAGCGGAGTCGAAGGCATCGTTTTTACCCCACCAAAGCAAATACAAACAACCCGAAAGCCATTAATAAAAAATAGCCTACCAACGAAGCTGCTCCTGCGTAATCTTTGGCGATGCGTTGCCCCGTAAAAAGACAAAAAAGCGAAAGTAATGATAATTCTAAGCCTAAAATAGCAAAGTCTTTTTGTCCTTCAATGAAATGAAAAATGCCACCAAAAAAAGAGGCCATTCCCGCCAAAACTTCCAAAATTGTAATGATGATAAATAGTAAGCCCGACACCCTACTTAGAAATGTGTTGGCAAAAACACTTTGTATGTAGCCTTTATTGCCTTTAAAATCGAAGACTTTATCGAGGCCTGATTGAAGGAAAAGTACACCAGCAAAGAGAGAAATCATTACCTGAATGATTTTCAATAATGTATGGTCGAAAATGTGCATTTGTTTTATGGTTTGGTTGATGGGCAAATTTAGAAATTATTATGCTATCAATATATATACCTTCATTGAAATTCTTTTATCGCATGAATACAAAACAATATTTTGATTTATTGCTATTTTTTTATTTATTGAGACTAAATTCCAAATAAAATTTCGAAATGGATTATTTTATTCCTTCCTCTCAGAACGATTTTGACCATATTATTAATGGGTTTCGTAAAAAAACATTACCAGCCAAAGAATGGACGCATGAAGCTCATTTGATTGCGGGGTTGTGGCATGTAGCTAATTTTAGTTATGAAGAAGCCCTTAATACTATGCGAGAAAATATTAAGGACTATAATTTATCAGTTGGCGGGCAAAACACCGATTCGAGTGGTTATCATGAGTCAATTACGGTATTTTGGGTTTGGTTATTGAATGAGTTTTGGCAAAGGTATTCAACTAATAATCAGAGTTTTGAGCAAGTTTGTAACGCTTTCTTGACAAGCAAGTACTGCGACCGTGCCGCTGCTTTTACTTTCTATACTCGTGAAAAATTACTTTCTCGTGAAGCTCGACTGGCTTTTGTATCCCCCGATGTTCAGGCGTTTGATTTTGATGTTTTGTAGAGACGTTGCATGCAACGTCTCTACGGCAAAACTAACCAAATGTGCCACACTTTGTTATCTGAGAACAGGTATGGCACATTTAAAACTTATAATTTTACAAACGAATTCCGAATGAAATGGCATTGCCATTGATTGGGTTGTTATCATTGAAAAGTGGTGTGCGTTCGTAGCGGGCAAATAAGGTAAATCCTTCTCGACCTAATTCTGCGGCTAAGCCGTAGTGGAATTTATTAAGATTATAAGCACTTTTGAAATGCTCTTTTGTTCCGTTTTCATCTTTAGTTTTTACATAACTGCCGATTCTTGCACCACCATAAGCTCCAATTCCTAAACTCCAACGGCTTTCTTTAAAGCCAAACTGAAGCATCAGCGGAATATTCAAACTAGATACGACCAATTTCGATTTATCAAGATTTTGCTTTACATCTACAAAATCAGCTCCTGCCTGTGAATTGATTAGTCGAATATTATCTTTCATCATATAATTGTTCCAAGCAAACTCAAAGCCAGTGCCAAGGGCCACATCAACATTATTGCCAGTAATAAGGCGATGATTTTTCTTCCAGTTGAGGGCTACATATCTCGAACGTAAATTGTCGAGTTCAGGCATTGTTTTACTTTCGTAAGTATTTAGCCCAACATAGATACCAAAGTCTTTACGTGAAAACATATTATGTTTCTTTGGCGAGAAATGCGAAGAACGCGTATATTCTCTTGAATCTTTCTCATCATCTTGGGCAAATGCTCCGAAATTTAAAGTAATAGCCATAGCTAAAGCAGCGATTGTTTTTACAAGCGTTTTCATAATTTTATTAATTGCGGCAACCCGCAAGCTAAATGTTAATGATTGATTTGGTGTGTAGATAGTGAAGTGTTATGAAGCTTCAACTATCAAGTTATGTTTGAAAAACCGCTGCAGAAGTTTTTGAAAATTTTTGCTTTTCGTAATGTAGATGCAAGAAGTAGGATGGAGGGTTGCAGAAGAAAAATAAAAAATGTAAAAATTTCTTTAGTAGAAGTTGTTATTTGCTGATAATCAGTAATTTATGTTTTAAGAAATATTAAATAAATTTGAAGAAACCCCTCACAGGTTAGGAGAGGGGCTGTATATTTTTTTAAATGAAATTAACCTCGGCTGAAAGCTGAATGCCAAATTTCTCTTTCACTGAGGCTTGTATTTTTTCTGATAATTCTTTGATCTCATAGCCTTTTCCACCACCATAATTCACTAAAACCAAAGCTTGCTTGGCATGTACGCCTACATTGCTAAATCGTTGACCTTTCCAACCTGCTTGCTCGATGAGCCAACCCGCAGGTACTTTAATAGTTGTTTGATTGACAGGATACGAGGGAATATTTGGAAACTGTTCTTTTAAAATATTGAACTGAGTGGAAGGAATTTCAGGATTTTTGAAGAAACTACCCGCATTGCCAATCTCTGCTGGATTAGGTAATTTACTCTGACGAATATGAATCACGGCATCGCTGATTGCTTTGATGCTTAATTCGTTTACGTTCATTTCGGCTAATGTATCTTTTATCGCACCATATTCTACGTGGAAATTTGGTTTTTTACTTAGTTTAAACGTAACGTTCAAAATAATATATTTACCTTTTCCTTCGTGTTTGAAAATGCTTTCTCGATAACCAAAATTACAGGTTGGTTTATCAAATTTCTTTATATCACCAGTTGCAATTTCTAGAGCTTCTAGTTCTTCAAAAACTTCTTTAATTTCGATGCCGTAGGCCCCAATATTTTGCATCGGAGCTGCCCCAACGGTGCCCGGAATCAACGATAAATTTTCAATACCTGCATAGTTTTTTGATACACAGTACATGACTAAATCATGCCAAACCACTCCTGCTCCTGCTTTAATCCAAATATTTTCGTCAGTTTCTTTGATTATTTCTAAGCCTTTAATCGACATTTTAATAACTAAACCATCGAAATCCTTAGTTAGAAGCATATTACTTCCACCACCCAAAATTAGGCGTTCAACTGATTGATATTGTGGGTTTTGAAGAATAGCTTGTAATTGACTAAGATTTTCAACCTCAACAAAATATTTTGCAGTGGCTTCTATTCCAAATGTATTGAATGGCTTCAGTTGTACGTCTTTTTGAACAATCATTGAGCGATAAGAAAAGAAATAAGTTTATTAAGATGAACGTCAAAGTTAGCGATTTTTACAAAACCTTGCTGTGATAAAGCATAAAACAATCATTTAATGTTGATTAAAAAGTTTAGCGTTGTGTCTTTTAGCATAGATAGACCAATATGAATTCTTCTTGAAAATGGCTTTGCGTAGGTATTTATGCCATTTTGATAAAATAGCGATTTTTGGATGTGTCTAGTAATTAGCAAGTTAGGAGATTTTGGTTAAAATTTTATTAATTTATTTTAAAAATACTTTGGAGTCTTATATTTTTTCTGAGAAATATACTATATTTGCATTACCCTATTCAACCTAACTCTTTTTTCGCTTCGGCGATGTGTTCAACCCAACCTATTTCAAACCTATAATCAAAGATATTTGAAATAGGTTGCTATTAAAGCATAAAAAAAGGTAGTAAATCTAAATTTACTACCTTTTTTTATGCCCTGTCTTGTAATGCGGCTTCTCCAGAAAATCCTTCAGAAAGGTTAATTTATTTTTAAGATTCTTAAATCCAGTTTTAAAACTTTACCGTAGATAAGAACAAATAACAAATTTCAACTTCAACTAAAATGAAAAAAAACCTTCTCGCAGTCACGAAAGTGATAGTGGCATTAGTATTGACATTTTTTGTGTCGATGCTGGTCTGGGCTAACTGGGAAGAACCACCACTTTCTGAAAAACTCGACTTAAAGCCCATTCACTTAGCCGTATTTAGCTTAGACAAACAAGCAAATATGGCCGATAGCACACTAATTTCACAAAAACTTTCTTCAACACAAGGCGTTACGGCCTGCACCGTTAATCCAGCATTTAAAACTGTAAGTATTACTAATTATGAAGATGAGGTTTCGGAAGAAACCTTAAAATCGCTTGTTCAGCAAAAAGACTACGTGGCTTCAAAAATTAATTTTGCAGCGATGGAAGGACCCAAATGTCCCGTACCGATGGAATACATTGATTTTTTTACCAACATGAAACGCACACTTTGCCTACGATAAGTTAGGATTTTATTCGCTTCACAAGATTTTCTGGTAAGCTAAATTTCTCTTCGCAGAATTTTGCGAGAAAGAAAGTTTATTGCCTTTACTACATCAATCTACCAGCTTGATGTTCGGAAAATGCTGTGTTTAATTTTTATTTATTTAATCTATAACCAATTTTTCATCATGAAAAAAAGTGTTTATTTACTGCTTGCAGGAGCATTATTTTTTACTGCTTGTAAGAAAACCGAAGAAGAGCCCCCGAAGTCTTTGTATGTACGTTTGGGGGGAAATGCCGCTATTCAGGCAGTGATTGACCAATTTATTACGAATGTGGCGAGCGATACTCGAATTAATATTTTCTTTGCCGATGCTGCCGCTGACCCCGCACGCTTGAAGAAATTACGCGATAATTTAGTAAATCAAGTAGGGCAAGCTACTGGTGGGCCAGAGAAATATACGGGTTTAGACATGAAAACTGCCCATAAAGGTATGAATATTCAGGAGGCTGATTTTAATGCATTGGTAGAAGACCTTTCGAAAGCATTAGATAAGTTTAGTGTACCAATGACAGAAAAGTCAGAACTTTTGACAGCCTTAGCCACTATGAAAGCTGATATTGTGGAGCCAAGTACATCGCTATATAATCAGTTAGGAGGAAATGCCGCTATTTCGGCAGTTATCGACCAGTTTATTACTAATGTAGCGGGAGACTCAAGAATCAATGCTTTCTTTGCTGATGCCGCTGCCGACCCAGCTCGTTTGATGAAGCTGCGTAATAATTTGATTAATCAAGTAGGGCAAGCTACTGGTGGGCCAGAGAAATATACGGGTTTAGATATGAAAACGGCTCATAGAGGTATGGGTATTACTGAGGCTGACTTCAATGCATTGGTTGAAGATTTGGTAAAATCATTAGATAAGTTTAAAGTTTTGCCAAAACCTAAAAATCAATTATTGGGAGCATTAGCAGCTATGAAAGGTGATATTGTAGAAGGTTCTACGCCACTTTATGCTCGTTTGGGAGGAAATGCAGGAATTTCGGCCGTAATTGATGATTTTATTGGTAAAGTAGCAGCCGATACACGTATTAATTCATTTTTTGCTGCCGCTGCCGCTGACCCAGCACGCTTGATGAAATTGCGTAATAATCTAATCAATCAAGTTGGACAAGCTTCTGGTGGTTCGGAAAAATACACAGGTCTTGATATGAAAACCGCACATAAAGGTATGAAAATTACTGATGCTCACTTCAATGCGTTGGTTGAAGACCTAACGATGTCGTTAGTGAAATTCAATGTTCAATCAAAAGCAAAGATTGAGTTACTCACGGCATTGGGTAGTATGAGGGCGGATATTGTCGGGCAATAAACTTGTTGCAGGACTTTATTGAAGTATAAGTCGAAATTAGTTAGAGAAATGATTCATTTCTCTAACTAATTTCGGGATGACTAATAAAAACTATTACATATTGGTCAAAATCGTTTTCAGTACAGCTTGGGCCGACCATTCACGATTGGCGGCTTGTTGTACTACAACTGATTGGTTATCAAGCACGTAGTCACTTACTTTTAGATTTCTTCTTACTGGTAAACAGTGCATAAATATACCGTTATTGGTGAGTGCCATTTTTTCTTGCGTAATCATCCAAGAAGGGTCAGTTGAAAGCACTTGTCCATAATGTGTATATGACGACCAGTTTTTACCATAGACAAAATCAGCTCCTTTGAGGGCTTCGTCTTGGTCATAGATTACTTTGGCATTACCAACCATCTCTGGAGCTAAATCATAGCCTTTCGGATGAGTAATAATAAACTCATAATCTGTTTGGTTTACCCATTCAGCAAATGAATTGGCCACTGCTTGTGGAAGTGGCTTGAAATGCGGCAACCATGTAAGTACAACTTTTGGACGTGCAGTTTTCTTTACCTCCTCAATTGTAATTAAATCAGCTAAAGATTGGCATGGATGACGAGTTGCTGACTCTAAATTTATGATTGGCACGCCCGAATACTGACGGAATTTTTCCATTACTATCTCTTGATAATCAGCATCACGGTCTTTTAAACCAGCAAATGCTCGCACAGCAATAATATCACAATAACTTCCAATAACGGCCGCTGCTTCTTTTACATGCTCGGCTTTATCACCGTTCATAACCACTCCGTCTTCCATTTCAAGCTGCCAGCTGTCTTGTCCCACATTCATGGTTAAGACTTTCATTCCGAGGTTTTCGGCAGCTTTTTGTGTACTTAAACGTGTACGGAGACTTTGGTTGAAAAAAATCAAACCAATGGTTTTGTTTTTTCCGAGCTCTTGGTCAGCGAAACGGTTAGCTTTTTGTCTGATACCTTCCTGTACTAATTCCTGCACGTTTTGTACATCGTGCAAAGAGATAAAATGCTTCATTCTTTTCTTTGGTATGCCCTAATTTAGGGTAAAATAATGCTCCTTAAGGAGTAGGCGTATATAAAATTTCTCTGTTTACTTTAGCTGGAAGTGGCCCCATTGTAGTAAGTTTCAATACTGCAATGTTTGCACCTGCGTTGGCACAAGTTTCAATATCTTTGCCTTCTAAGAAAGCAGTTAAGAAGCCTGACCAGTATGAGTCTCCCGCACCAGTAGCATCAACTACTTCAATTTTTCGAGCGGCCATTTCGAGTTTTTGTTTGCCGTTTTCGTATGAAATAATACTTCCACGGCCACCCATCGTAAAACATACAACAGATGCCCCCATTCGGTGCAAATCGGCAATTGCTTCTTGGGGTTCTATTACACGTCCATATAAGCGTTCGGCATCATCTTCGCTCATTTTAGCCAAAGCTCCGTTTTTTAGGTAGGCCGCAATTATTTGCATAGCTTCGTTGCGGTCTGGCCAAATACTCGGAGCATAGTTTAGGTCGATACTTAGTTGACAACCCAGTTTATTAGCTCTTTGAGCAGCTTCTACGATAGTGCTTTGGGCTGGATTCTGACTCAAGGCAAAGCAAGTCGTATGAAAAACGGCACTTTCGCTCAATAATTCATCAGAAATGTGTTCTGGACGAATCATGCGGTCTGCTGTTCGGTAAGCAATAAAATCAGGTGTACCCTTTGAGCGAGCCACGACAACAATACTTGAAGGTTCTTGTTCATCAATCGCTACGTGAGTTATATCAACACCAGTTTCCTTTACTTTTGCTATTAAATATTTTCCAAGACTATCTTTTCCTACGCACGAAACAATAGCTGTTGGGTTGCCTAAACGTGCCATATTAGCGGCCAAATTTGAAGGGCTTCCCCCTTGAAAACGCTGAAAACGATCAGTAGTTGAAATATCTTCAGCCAGTTCAGTTCCAATAAAGTCGGCTAATAATTCGCCAACGGCCAATAATGCGTACTTTCGTGTCATAGGGTAAAGTTTTTGCAAATATTAAAGATTTACTAAGAATTATAAAAATTGACTCATTAATTTTCTAATAGTGCCTTTAAAGCAGTCAAATTGACTTTAAAAAAGCATTATTAGAGATTAATTTTTTTTGTCATTAGGAAAAGTGGGTAACTAAAAATCAAAAAGACTAAAGCATACATACTGCTGTTAAGGTCTTGATAAACAGCACCGATAAGAAACATAACTGATATGATTATCAATATAAATGGAATGTAAGGATAACCAATTACCTTATAGGGGCGTGGAAGATTGGGTTCTTTTTTACGAAGCATAATTACCGAAGCAAACCCTGCGGCATAGGTCATCACAAAGAAGAATGTAGCAATATCTGAGAGGCGTTCGCAAGTGTCTTTTCCACTGATAATCAATAAAATAGAGCAAATTCCTGTAAGTGGCATGGCAAAAGCTGGTGTACCTCCGCTGTTTACTTTCTGAGCGAGCTTCAGAAATAGTCCGTCCTTGCTCATTGAGTAAATGACTCTTGGAGCAAACATAATTTGTGCATTTAGCATGCCTAAAATGGATACCATCAAGAAAAACGTAACAATTTTACCAGATTTTTCGCCAAAAATTAATCGGATTGCATCGGCTGCTGCTAATTTTGAGGTAGCTAATACCTCTATTGGCATGATATAAAGAATAGCTAAATTGACCAAAAGATAGATTGAAATAACAACCAAAACCCCACTAATCATTGATTTAGGAAGGTTTTTGGCAGGGTCAGTGTTCTCTTCTGTAAAGTACGCGGCGGTATGCCAGCCATCAAACGTATAAAAAACTTGTTGTAAAGCCACTATCAAACCTGTCAATAAAGCGGGTTTCGCTACTCGTTGAGTGGTAGAGACTAGCTCTTGCGTTTTTACTTCGCCGCCATAAACAAAACACATAAAGACAAAAGCAAATAAACCAACTGCTTTAAGAAATGACATGATTTCCTGTGATTTTCCTGCCGATTTAGTACCTAACCAGTGGAAGCACATCAAGATAAAAAGAATACTGATAGCCATCCAGCGAATGATTGGGTCGGTATTAGGCCAAATAAGAGCAATATATTCGCTCATGGTATATGCCCCAAAACCTAAAGCAGCTACCGTACCTAGCCAACTTGTAATACCAGTGACAAAACCTACGTAGTCGCCAAATGCACGGCGTGCATAAACATACCAAGCACCAGCACGTGGCACCGATACACCCAGCTCAATGGTACATAAAACACCTAGAAAAGCATATAAACTTACCAATGCCCAAACGAGCATAATGAGTGCGGGGTCGCCTAGATTTGCTGCAATAGGGCCGGGTTTGCGTAAAATACCTGTGCCTATTGTTCCGCCGACGGTAACTGCAATGCCGAAGCCAACACCAAGTAATTTGAGGAGTTTGTTAGAATCTTCTTTAGGAGAGTTAGGGTTCATTTGGACGAAGTTTTACTTTAGTTTCAAAACGAAGATAAGCATTTTCGATAAAAACCAAAACGATGTTTTGCCTAAGGCTGTCCTAACGAATTAAATGGGAGGTGTAATTAATTGATGATTAAATAGTTAGCAGTAAATCAAGAAAATAAAGTTTGAAGACCTTCTAGAATAGTATGGAACAAAAAATGGTCAGTTTTTCAACCGACCACCCTATCCATTTTAAACTCAATTAAACTTCGAACAATATGTTCTGGCTTAAATTATGAAACAAAACTACGACAATATTTTCTTTTAGGTAAGTGTTAATAGTAATAATAGGTAAGTACTTTAATAAATTTTTTTAATTTTGTTTTAAATCTCCTATAAGGTTGTCAGATATTCTAACAACCTCTCAGAGGCATATATACTTCATCATAGGTTAAAATCTCAAACAATAATAATGCAAATGTATGCAAACTTTTTTGATAATGTCAAAAATATTTTGCATTATTTTGCAATATTTGTACAAATATTTGCAAGGACTATGTTAAAAGAAGAACGCCAACGCTTAATACTTGAAAAACTTAATACCGATAAGAAGATTAATTTTGTAGAACTCGGTAAGTTTTTAGATGTTTCGTATGATAGTATTCGTAGGGATATTATTGAATTAGAAGACAAAGGTTTTCTTAAAAAAGTACATGGAGGAGCGGTTGCAAATTCATATTTGTCGGTTTTAGGAACTAAAAGAAACGGGGCAAGTAGTAGCGAAGAGCTATCTATTATGTTTAAAAAAGCCCAAAAATTATTCGAAAATCGCCAAACCATCATCATGGATGGAGGCACGACTAATTATTTTATGGCCGAACAGTTGGCCAAAACGCTTGAGCTTACCATCATAACCAATAGTACTCCATTGGCTATGGCTTTAAATGAGCACCCAAAAATTGATGTAATATTATTGGGTGGTACTTATTTTAAGCGTTATCAAATTACGCTCGGTAGCGAGGTTTCTCGTCAGCTTGAACACATCAATGCCGATTACTATTTTATGGGAGTGAACGGCGTTCACCACGAAAAAGGATTGAGCATTAGGCATTATGAAGAGTCGCTTATCAAACAAAATATGATGAAAGCGGCCAAAAAAACGGTTTGTTGTGTAATAGAGGAGAAGCTAAATGTGCAAGAAGCTCACAGAGTTTGCAATTTTCAGCAAATAGATTTAATGATTACGAATCTAAAACCAACTGACTCCGCTTTGAAGGATTTTCAAAAGCAGGGAGTTGAAATTATTTAATACCTATATTCAAACCTTAACCATGAAAAAAGTTTTTTTTATTGTATGTTATTTTGCTTTGTCTGCAATCTTCGCTCAAGCTCAAGTTACTGACGACTCACTCTTAGTGGAAGGGCATTACCGAACATTTCATTTTCTCAAACCTGCTAAAGAAGGTGCTTCCTTAGTATTTGTCATGCATGGCTCGGGGGGAACTGGCATGCAAATGAGGGCAGCCGCAAAGAAATTAGAAAAAATTGCCCCAATAGAAAATATACTATTAGTTTATCCAGATGGATATAAGAAATTTTGGAATGAGTGTAGAAAAACGGCTAATTCTGCTGCCAATTTAGAGAATATCAATGAAAATGATTTTTTCGGAGGAATGATAAACTATTTTAAAGAACGTTATCAAATTAATGAAAAGCAAGTTTTTGCCGTAGGTACATCAGGTGGCGGACACATGGCGTATAAATTAGCCTTAACAATGCCCGAAAAATTTAGAGCTGTTACTGCTTTAATTGCCAATTTGCCCGATACCAATAATATTGATTGTGCAGAAAAACGAATGGCTATACCCGTAATGATTGTAAATGGAACGGCCGATAAAACAAACCCTTATGAGGGTGGTGAGGTGATAATTGGGAATAATATTAGCCTTGGAATTGTGCGTTCTACTGACCGAACATTCGCTTATTGGTCAAATTTAGCGGGTTATAAAGGTGCTCCAAAAAAAGAAATTTTACCAGATACAGACCCTAAAGATGGTAAAACTATTGAAAAATATACTTTCAAGAAAAAACGCAAACCTGAAGTAACTTTATTAAAAGTAATCAATGGAAAGCATGATTATCCAAATGATATTGATGTGCACGTTGAAGCTTGGGGGTTTTTCAAAAGAGCAATGAAATGATTCTTTAAGTAAGGATATATTTTGATTTACCACTAAAAAAATCCGTTCATCATAATTTGTGCAGTTCTGAAAATTTATTTGAGGTGTTAACGTTGTTAACTAAACTAATTTTTAGTTAATTTAGAATAAGTAATTCAGCTTAATGATTGAAGCCTTCTTTAGATTTTCAATATTTACTATTAAGATTAATTGCACATTATCCATTTTAAAATACCTGTTTGTGATATGAAAAAGCCAAATTTGTTTTCCATAGCATTTTTGAGCGTGAGTTTGTTGACAATCTTTATCTCGGCAACACCTCTCAATGATGACCCACCCAGTAAAAATGAAACAATTTTGAGATACGTTGGGGCTATGCTCGAACAAGGACATTATAGCCCTAAAAAAATTGATGATAATTTTTCAAAGGAAATCTTCAATGAGTATCTAAAACGTTTAGACCCAAGTAAGCGTATTTTATTAGAGAAAGATATTTCAAAACTAAAAAAGTTTGAAACAACCATTGACGACGAAATTCATGGTTCGCCGCTGACTTTCTTTGCTGCTTCTGACGAAATCTACAAAATTAGAATTGCTGAGGCTGAAGAAATCTATAAACAAAATATCGAAAAACCATTTGACTTTACAAAAGATGAAGCCATAGAGTTTGATGCAGATAAAGTAGATTTTCCATCGAATGATTCAGAACGAAAAGAACGTTGGAGAAAGTACCTTAAATGGCAAACACTCGACCGCTATTTGGAAGCACAAGAGCAGCAAGAGAAAAATAAAGATAAAAAGGATTTTGTGGTGAAATCTGACCAAGAGTTAGAAAAAGAAGCTCGTGCGAAGGTGAAAAAAGCCATGGATAAATACTTCGACCGTTTACGCAATAAATTTGACGAAAATCAACGCTTTGCGATGTTGGTTACAACAATTACCAACGAAATGGACCCTCATACCGATTTCTTTGCTCCAGTAGAAAAACGTTCTTTCGATGAGCGTTTGAGTGGTCGTTTCTTTGGTATTGGAGCACTTTTACAACAAGAAGATGACAAAATAAAAATTAGAAGTGTTACGACAGGTGGCCCTGCTTGGAAATCGGGTGAAATTCAAGCGAATGATTTTATTGTGAAAGTTGCTCAAGCCACTGGCGAAGCTGAAGATGTTACTGGTTATACTACCGATGATGCTGTGAAGCTAATTAGAGGTGCTGAAGGAACAGAGGTGAAAATTACTGTACAGAAGCCCGATGGAACTCTAAAAACTGTTTCATTGATTCGTGCGGAATTGAAATTAGACGAAACCTTCGCTCGTAGTGTAATTATTAATAGCGGAAAGCATAAAATTGGGTTAATTGATTTACCAGCTTTTTATGCCGATTTCCAACGCCCTCAAGCAGCTCGTTGTTCACAAGATGTTGCCAAAGAAGTAACACGCCTCAAGGCAGAAGGAGTAGATGGAATCATTCTCGATATTAGAGATAATGGTGGTGGTAGCTTACAAGAAGTGGTAAATATGGTGGGTTTATTCATTAAAACTGGGCCAGTTGTACAAATTCGTGACCGTTCTGGACGCCCATCACAAATGGGTGATAGTGACCCTTCTGTACTTTATGATGGTCCTTTAGTAGTAATGGTGAATGAGAGAAGTGCTTCTGCATCAGAGATTTTCGCTTCGGCTATTCAAGATTATAAGCGTGGTGTAGTTGTTGGTTCGACTTCTACCTTTGGTAAAGGTACAGTACAGCGAGCTTTCCCGGTAGGTGGCAATATAAGTGGAAGTGGTGCGGGCGATTTAGGCTCGGTTCACCTGACTCTCCAAAAATACTACCGAGTAGATGGTGGTGCGACGCAGTTGAAAGGAGTTGAATCGGATATAGTTTTACCAGGCTTATATGAAGCTTATAAAATTCGTGAAAAAGATAGTCCGAATGCTCTTGTATGGGACGAAATGCCTAAAGCAAATTACCAATCTTGGACTTACGCCCCAGATTTAGCTGCTTTGAAACAAAAAAATGCCGAGCGTCTTTCTACCAACGATGTTTTCAATCAAATCAAAGAAAATACTAATATTTTGGCCGATAACCGCAGGACTTCCCGCTCTTTAGAAATTCAAAAGTATAAAGCTCAGCAGAAAGAAGTCAGAGATATTTCTACAAAAGTGCGTAATCTCACGCAGTTGAAAGATGATTTGGCTGTAGCGAATTTAGCGAGTGATTTGGCAGTAATTAATACTGATTCATTGAAAAAAGACCGCAATGATTTTTGGATTAAATATTTGAAAAAAGATGTCTATTTGGGCGAAACAGTAAATGTGATGAATGATGTTATCGAACAAAAAGGCATGGCAATGAAGAATTAATCAAAGGTTTAATTCATGAAATAATAAAAATCCCTCGTAAATTGAGTTTTACGAGGGATTTTTATTATTCAAAATACGTCAGAAGTTATCTATATAACTTCTAGATAATCGACCATAAACTATCTTTTAAAAGTTTTAAACCAGCTCCAGATTTTCATGAGAATTACTCCAAAAATGGCTTCTCTGAAAATTTTGGTTGACATCTTCGAAACACCTTTAGTGCGGTCAGTAAAGATAATCGGTACTTCGGTGATATTAAACTTATAGAGAAAAGCATTAAACTTCATCTCAATCTGAAAGGCATAGCCAATGAAGGTAATTTTATCGAGTGGAATGGTTTGCAAAACTTCTCTTTTATAACAAATAAATCCACCCGTAGGGTCCATGATTTCCATGCCTGTAATCAGGCGTACATATACTCCCGCAAAATAAGACATCAGTACGCGGCCAATGGGCCAGTTTACTACGTTTACACCTTTGATGTAGCGAGAACCAATGGCTACATCAAAGTTTTCTATTTTACAGGCATTGAAGAGACGCACCAAATCTTCTGGATTGTGCGAGAAGTCGGCGTCCATTTCATAAATATACTGATACTTATTTTCTAATGCCCACTTAAATCCATGAATATAGGCGGTGCCCAAACCTAATTTTCCGCTGCGTTCGATGAGATGAAGGGTACCCACGAATTCGGCTTGAAGTTCTTTTACTTTCATTCCAGTACCATCAGGAGAGCCATCATCAATTATCAACACATCAAAGAATTCACTGAGGCTAAATACTTTACGAATAATGGCCTCTATATTTTCGATTTCGTTGTAGGTCGGTATTATTACAATATTTTCTTTCAAAATAAATTAAATAGGTTTATTTTATCTGATGAGTTTTAGCTTGGATAAGATGTATATGTCAATAAGCCAATTTTTTCTTTTTCTTCAATTCTTCAATGTTTTTAATTACCTGCTCATAAAGCTTAGTCATTTGTTCGGGGTTGGTTACATAATAATTATAACTTGCTCTATAACGGGCGGTATCGGTTTTATATTTCGCCATAATTTGTTGCTCATAAAATTTATAAACAACCTTGGTCGAATCATAGGCTTGAAACGATAACCTACTTACGCGTGCTTCGGTAATATGAATTTCGGCTAATATTTTGGCCATAGTAGCTTCGTCAATGGCATCTTTGGGCTTACTTGGCTGATTATTACAGCCCAATAATATCAAAATAGTGCCTAAAAGTAAGAATATTTTTTTTGTCAGCATTTTCGGTTTATCTTCGTTTTCGAAATAACGAATTTTTCTCAAAAGAATTTCTTCCAACAAATTACGGAAAAATCTGAGAAAGTCCATAAGTTAAATTTTCTTAATTGACGTTTTTATAGCTAAAAATAAGCATTAGTGTTGAAAAAATGGTAGAAAGCATCATTTCAAAACTGAATAAGTATGAGATTAAAATCCGAAAAGCCGTGAATGGGCACATGCACGGAAACTATCGCTCGGTTTTTAAAGGCTCTGGCTTGGAGTTTAGCGATTTGCGTACTTATCAATATGGTGATGATGTTCGGACGATTGATTGGATTACCACTGCCAAAGGCGATGGTGCGTACGTGAAGATTTTCAAAGAGGAAAAAGAACAAACCGTGTTTTTCATGCTCGATGTGAGTAGTTCACAAGAGGTGGGAAACAGTGGGCGATTAAAAATAGATACTGCCAAAGAAATTTGTGGAGTATTGGCACTTTCGGCTATTAAAGAGGCTGGTCATGTGGGTTTGTATTGTTTTTCAGACCAAAAAGAGCTTTATTTCAAGCCAACAAATGGCATGAAGCATGGCTATGAGCTGATATTAAGCTTGTTTAAAATGAAGCCAATTTCGCAGAAAACCAATATTCCTGCGGCCATTGGTTTTGCCTTAAATATGCTCCGTAGAAAAAGTGTAGTGATTATGATTTCAGATTTTTTGGATAAAGACTATGAGCATAATCTTAAAGCTTTAGCCCGAAAACATGATTTAGTAGTGGTGCATGTCTATGACCAAAGAGAAATAAAACTACCAAGCCTCGGAATTATTCCGGTATTAGATAAAGAGTCAAAACGTACGGTTTGGTTAAATACTTCTTCTCCTTCTTTTAAGCGAGAAATGCGGGAAGTCTTTGAAGATAATCAAAAGCGTTTGGAGACGCTTTGTAAACAACACAATGCTAATTATGTGGCAATCGATTCGAGGGAAGATTATGTGCCCAAACTTATTCAATTATTTAGGGTAAGAAAATAGCCACTCAGAAAGTTCGATAATTAATCAATGTCAATTAAAAATCTCTATAAAAATCAGTTAATTTTTGCTAAGATTATCAGCTATTTGCTAATAGTTGGCTTGTTTTTTAGTGAAATCTGTTATGCTCAAAAACCAGTCGGGAAATTCCAGACTGATAGTATTGAGCTCGGACGCCCCATTGATTATACATTAAGTTTTCATCATAATCCTGCCGCAGAAGTTTTCTTTCCTGATACAACCTATAATTTTTATCCTTTTGAGATAATCCGACGAAATATCTTTCAAACCTCTACCACCAATGGTGTGAGTGTTGATAGTGTGGTTTATACCTTGGTAACCTTTGATATTACCAAAACCCAAAAGTTGAGTTTACCCGTTTATTTACTTACTAAGCGAGATTGTACGGCGGTTTTTTCGCAGCCAGACTCGGTTTTTTTAAAAGAAATGATAAAAACGGGTGTTGATTCACTGCAAGTAAAACCGCAAACAAATCTGATGGCTCTTTCACAGCAAGTGAATTATCCGCAAATTTTTACTTACTTATTGGGGATTTTGGGACTGGTCTTGTTGATTTATGCTTTATTTGGTAGGTATATTCGCAAACAGTATAAGTTATTTTTATTTAGTCGCCGACATAAGGATTTTCAGGCTAACTATAAAAAACTTAGCCGAGCTACTTTGGATGATGTAACCATTGGAAAGGCATTAGTTTTATGGAAAACTCACTTAGAATGGCTTGAAAAACGCCCTTATACTTCTTATACAACCAAAGAAATTATTTTGCGTTTGCCGAGTGAGCGTTTAGAAGAAGCTCTTAAAGAGGTAGATAGTGCCATTTATGGTGGAATTTTATCCACACAAATGCCTTTTGCCATGAATGTTTTGCTCGAAAAAGCTACTGAACTTTACAAAAAACGTAGAGAAGAACTTGCTACAAGTTTATAATTCTAAAAAGTTTTTGAAGGTTTTATCAATCTAATTAAACCATGGCTCAATTAATCGAAATTATATTATCAGATACCACGCTCAATGAACAAGCATGCCTTGATTTTGTTAAAACTGATGATTCGGGTGGCATTGTAACTTTTGTAGGTACGGTAAGAAATCAGACCAAAGGAAAACGTGTATTGAGGCTCGATTTTGAAGCGTATGAACCAATGGCTATTTCAGAAATGCGAAAAATTGCGGAGCAAGCCGTTGAAAAGTTTTCTTTAAAAAAAATCGCTATTTATCATCGAGTAGGTAGCTTAGGCATAGGAGAAGTTCCTGTGGTTATTGCTGCCGCTGCTGCTCATCGTGGAGCTGCATTTGATGCTTGCGAATATGCTATTGACACACTCAAAGAAACGGTGCCTATTTGGAAAAAAGAAATTTTTGAAGATGGTGAAGTATGGGTTTCTGCTACGCCATAATTATCTAAGTAGGGTAATTTTACCAATAATCTCATTTTTCTCATTCCCTTGACTCTTGGTTATAAGTCGATAAGGATAAGTTCCTGATAGATAATTTTCTCCATTCCAAGTGTCTTTGATACTCGTAAAGGTGGTAATTAGTTTACCTTTTTGGTCATAGATACTAAAACTGATAAGCTTTTCATCGTCACCAAAAATCGAAAAAGTATCATTGATACCATCATTATTTGGTGAAAAAGCTAATGGTATAAAAATAAAAATACTTGATAGACAAGGTTTAAGCGTATTTTTAAGACAAATCTTATTCGAAATGAAAGCAGTTTCGTTGGAAGTGAATTTTATTTGATAGCAATTTTCTTGGTTACATTTAATTGTTGTATCTGAATAGCTCAACTCTCCATAGGGCAATTGAATACTTTCATTTTTTAGTACCATAAAATCTTTAATCACTGCTGGTTTAGCTTCTTGCCAGCGTAAATCATTGGAGTTTTCGGTAGGAGTCACCTCAAAATCAATATCACAAATTTCCTTCGATATGTTGTTTGGGAAACAATTATTTTCGAGTTTAATAGAATAGCACACGTTTTTTGCCGAATTCTTGAAAGTAATTGTCTGAGTACCTAATTCTCCAGATTTGGCCGTTATGAGTGAATTATTCCCCAAAACTTTCACATCTTCCCCCGATACATTATTGAACGTAAGGCTGTAACTTTCAGGGCTAGTTTTTTCGAGTAAATTTATTTGTGGTTGAGTACTCTTCGGGAATATAATATCTACTACGCTTTGTTTAGTACAAAACTCAACTTCATAGTGAGCCTCAACACTTACTTTTCTATCATTGGTATTAGTGTAAGTGTGTGAGATAACCGTAGTAGGTAGTTTTATCTTTTCAACTGGATTTCCATCGCCCCAATTAATCAAGCAATAGTCATAAGGAAGTGTACCTGGCTTTTTATTATCAATGATTTCGAGACTAACTTTTTTATCACAAATTTTAGGTCTAAGAATAAGCTTGTTCGTGTCAAGTACTGTTACCACTCCACATACACGGAGTTCTTTACCATCTTCTTTCCGATAAGTAATTTGCATTAATTTATAAGCACCGGGGGCAGAATATGTAAAAGTAGGTACTTCAGTGGGGCTTATTGGCGGGCCGCCTTTATAATCATAGATAAACTTATGTCCAGTAGCAACACTATCATTTTTACTGATTTCTACAGTAAATGGCACACAACCAATCATTATCTTAGCATTAAGCGACCCCGAACCAATATTTGGTCCATAGCATTGGTCGTTGTTTTGAGCCAAGCTTTTAATGGATAGTAAGATTACCCAAACTATATATAAATATTTTCGTTTCATTCTGCCTAAATGGGCAAAGATAGGTTAGTTTAAATAGGTTAAAATAAAAATTTGTTGTTATAAATTTTTGAACCGCAGATAGCACAGATTTCCTAATGCTAATTTTTGTAAATTTTATTGCATTTTTAGCGAAAATTAGTTTAATCTGCGTGCCATCATTTTTAATTACGAAGGTATTTTATATTTCTGATAATAAATACGCTAAACAAGCACAATAAATAACTATTCTTTGGTCAAATGGTTTTTTACTTGCTTAAATTCTTCTGGTGTATTGGCATTAGTAAGAAATGTGGAATCAGGCAAGTGAATAGTAGTGATGGAATTATTTAGAAGAAAGTTTTTGGGGCTTTGGGCTCCCGTTTGTGTGTAAGCAATTAGCAGTGGATAAGCCTGTGGTTCGTAAATTGTAAAGAGTGGATCAGGTGCATTAGTCGCTGGGTTGAAGAAAGCGGTTGCTATCTTATTAGGATTCCTATGGTTAATAAGTAATTCAAAGGATTTTTGATTGAGAAAAGGCATATCACAGGCCATCACGAGCCATGCTGTTTGTGAATCCTTTTCGAAGGCCGATAGTATTCCTCCCATGGGCCCTAACTGGTATTCATCGATGATGGTATTTTGAGAAAAAACTTGTTCGACTCGGCAAGAATAATATACTTCGCTACAATATTTTTTGGCTAGTTCTAATAGATATTCTCGTTGAGGTTTGCCATGATATTCAAGCAAACCTTTATCGGTTCCCATACGAGAGCTTCTTCCACCAATGAGTATGAGCCCTTTCAATTTTCTTCTAATTTAAAATCTTTTTTGCCGCCAGTTTTTTCAATCAAACGTGTTTCTTTGATAATAATATTGTGAGAAAACGCCTTACACATATCATAAATGGTCAATGCCGCCACACTCGCTCCCGTTAAAGCTTCCATTTCTATGCCTGTTTTACCCGTTAGAGAGGCTGTACATTCAATAACCACCTCTTTTTTTTCATTGACAGAAATATGAATTTGACAGTTTTCAAGGCCAAGAGGGTGGCAAAGTGGAATTAAATCGCCAGTTTTTTTTGCTGCCATCACACCTGCAATGATTGCGGTTTGAAATACTGGGCCTTTTTTTGTATGAATTTCTTCGTTGGTAAGCCTTTCTAAAATGGCATCATCTAAAACTACTATGCTTCGAGCCTTGGCTGTTCGGCGGGTAATAGCTTTTTCGCCTACGTCAACCATCGAAGGATTTCCCGCCGCATCTATATGTGTAAAGTTTGACATTTATTTATATTTATAATGGATGTTGAAGGTATATAAAATTTAAGGTTAATAATCTAATAATTACAAATAACTCTCCAATCTTGTTCTGTATAAACTGAATTTATTCAGTGAATGAAGATATAAGGTTTTACACGCCCACACGCTCAACGATTCCTAATTCTGTAAATCTAATTTCTTCGTTTTCAATCATTTTTCTGATTACTTCTTTTACAAAATCTTTATTATTAAAAAACTGATAATCAACAATTTGATTGACTGGTGCTGGAATAATATCTAAAATTTTTTGTCGATATTTTGCGTAAACTTCTATCGGAACAGGCCCTTCTTGCTTTTTTTGCTTCAAACAATTATCACAGATACCACAAGTGTAGTTCGTAAATTCATTGAAATACTCTTGTAACATTTGTTGTCGGCATCGACGCCTATCTTCTACAAAACGCACCACCGCAGCTACTTTTTCTAAATCTCTTTGTTTACGACGTTGAATTTCTGTCACATTGATAGCTAAGTGCTTCGCATCTTGTCGAGCAGTAAGAAAGGTTAGTTGTGGAATAGTCTTTTGTTTCTGATAAGTGATAATACCTACCTGATGCAAATAGTCCAACATTTTTTCGATTTCGGCGGCACTTCCAAAGAAATATTTTCCGATGGTAGCTTCAGAAATGCTCACATAGCTTGCAAACAAATCACCGCCATAAATGCGAAGCAATGTTTTAATAAACTTATCGTAACTAGGTGTTTTTATCTGAAATTTATATAATTCGTGGTTATCAACCGTAAATGATATTTTCGATGGACTAAAGTAGGCATCGCTCAATTGAATGAGCCCTTCATCTTGTAAAACTTTAAGCTCATTATGTGTTTCATGAGCGGGCAATCCGAAAGTGCTGACAAAATCTTGGAAATCAAAATCGTAGCTTTCGAAGTTTTCACCGCCAACTGCCAGACGGAAATAGTTTGCCAAAGCCTGATACACCCTTTTTATGTTTTCAATGGGTGGATATTTTTGTTCTACCTGTTTAGCAACGTCATCTAAATCGCCTCTTGTATAAAGTAATACCGCAAAAGCTTTTTTACCGTCTCTTCCGCCACGGCCCGCTTCTTGATAATAGGCCTCAAGCGTTTCGGGTAGGTCGAGATGAATTACTACTCGAACATCTGGTTTGTCAATGCCCATACCAAAAGCATTAGTTGCCACTATCACCCGTGTTTGATTACTTATCCAAGCTTCTTGTTTTTTGAAGCGTTCGGGTGTTGAGAGCCCTGCGTGGTAATAATCAGTACTTATTCGATTTCTATTGAGCCAGTCAGAAATTTCTTTTGTACGACGCCTACTACGTACGTAAACGATGGCTGTTCCTTGTACTTTTTGTAGAATTTCAAAGAGTTTTTTCTCCTTACTTTCTTCACAAAAGACTGAATAAGAGATATTTGGTCGGGCAAAACTTTGTTGAAAAACTTGTGGATTTTTAAGGGATAGTTTTTCAATGATGTCTTGTTGAGCCTCTTTAGTTGCAGTAGCTGTGAGTGCAATGGTTGGTGCGTTACCCGTAAACTTTCTGAATTCTGGAATCTTTAGGTAGGGTGGGCGGAAGTCATACCCCCACTGTGAAATACAATGAGCCTCATCAATCACAAGTAGGCATACTTTCATGAGTTTCGTTCGAACCTGCATGATTTCGGTCAGCAATCGTTCGGGCGAAACATACAAGAATTTAAAATCGCCATAAACAAAATTATCAAGAGTATAGTCGATTTCGTTTCGGTGCATACCCGAATAAATGGCAGCGGCTTTTACACCTCGTTTACGTAGCTGCTCTACTTGGTCTTTCATGAGTGCCACCAAAGGTGTGATGACAATACAAACACCCTCCATGGCCAAGGCAGGTACTTGAAAGCAAATAGATTTTCCCCCGCCAGTAGGCATCAAGGCAAGTGTATCTTTCTTCGCTAAAACAGAATTGATAATATCTTCTTGTAAAGGTCGGAAAGTATCGTATTGCCAGTATTCTTTTAATATTTCTAATGGGGTCTGCATCGCTAAATACAAAAACTTCGTCTTTGACTACAAAGATAAAAGTGTAGTAAGTTGAAGTGTGTGAAATTTTTGATTTTCTTAATTACTACAAGCCGACACAATCAATGATTTCATCGTTATTTACATATAATCACTCAACAAAAGTATTAGAAATTACGTTAGAATTGATATATTGTAAAATATTTAAAGAGCAACCCTATTACCTTGGTTTACGTATATTTAAGAGAGCCTGACAAATCAGAAGATTAACGTTTAAAATTATGAGAAAAATTTACCTATCTGTCTTACTATTATTAATGGTAATGTCAGTTTTTGCCCAAACAAAGGCTAAACCACGCCACAATGATATAAGTCCATCAAACCCTGATAAAATTGAATTTATGAAGGGTAAAATGATTGTTTGCCCTGGTATTTTTGAAGATGCCAACACTTTTGTGCCAATGGCTAAAGAAGTAGAAGAAGCTCTTAAAGGTCAGAAAGCTCGTGGAGCCGCTGCTGCTAAAACTACATTTATCGTAACATATAATGGTTTTTCTCCTGCTGCACAAAGAGCATTTCAAGCGGCGGTAGATATTTGGGCAAATTTAATTAGTTCTCCTGTTCCTATTCGAATTACGGCTACTTGGAGGGCTATTGATAGTGGAAATACTGGGGGGACAATCTTAGGGCAGGCTTCTCCAGCTGATTTTACTCGAAACTTTCCTGGTCAACAACGTTACAATACTTGGTATCCGATTGCCTTGGCGGAAAAAATAGCTGGGCAGGAACTTAACTCAATAAATGACCCAGATATTACAGCAGAATTTAATAGTTCTGCACCATGGTATTTAGGAACAGCGGCTCCGGGTGCGAATCAGTTTGACTTCACTTCGGTTGTTTTACACGAACTATGTCATGGACTTGGTTTTACCGCCTCTCTTCGTGTGAATAGTACGAATGGACAATGGGGCTTCGGTACGGGTTCTCCTTTTGTGTATGACCATTTTGTAGAGAACGGTACTGCACAGTTGCTGATTAATACTGCCAATTTCGCTAATCCGTCAGTTCCTTTAAAAGACCAAATGACAAGCGACAACTTGTTTTATAATAGTCCTACTGCAACAAATTCAAATAATGGAGTAAAAGCGAAAATCTATGCTCCAAATACTTACCAAGCAGGTTCAAGTATTTCACACGTAAATGACGCAACGTATCCATCAGGTAATCCAAACTCATTGATGACTGCCTCTGCAAGTTTGCGTGAGATTATCAGAGACCCAGGCCCGATTGTCAAAGGTATTTTTGCCGATATGGGTTGGAAAGGCACCTCACTTTTGCATACAAGAGTAAAAAATATTGAGAATACAGTTAGTAAGGTAACAATCAAGGCTACAATTACGAGTGATACGACTTTAGTGGCTGGCTCGGCAAAGGTATTTTATACAGAAAATGATACCTTAATGACTAATGCAAAGCCATTGAATTTAGTAAGGATTGGCAATACAAACGACTACTCTGTGGATGTACCAATTACGAAAACACCTTCAATTATTAGATACTATTTAGTGGTTGAAGATGATTATAAGCGTAAAAATACAGCACCTGCTGAAGCTCCGACAAAAGGATATTATGGTTTTAGTGTAGGTAATGCTGACGTAACCGCACCTTTTGTAACGACAAACCCGCCAACAGTGGTGCCAACCAATGGCTTAGTAGATATTTTTGCTAATATTGAAGATAACTTCGAGCATGGTATTGATACTGTTTATGTTGAGTACAAACTCAATGGTGTTGACCAAAAACCTTTTGGTGTAAAGAAATATAATCCACTCACTGATGATAAAGCTTATTCACAAGGACGTAATGATGCTTTTTCTTATTTAGCAAAAACACCTTTTGGTTCATTGAAGCAAAATGACCGTGTACTTTATAGAATTGTAGCAATAGATAAGTCGAAAAATAAGAATAAGACGGTGCTTCCAGCTTACTTAAATACTCCGGGTACGAATGTAGTACCAACACCCGATTATTATGAGTTTATCGTAAGTGATTTAAAAACCCAAACACCAGTAACAGTTTATTCGAATACTTTTGATACCGCCAACGACGACATTGCTGGTATTGGAGGTTGGGGTATTGCACAGCCAACAGGTTTTACGAATGGTGCTTTACATTCTGCTCACCCTTATAAAAATGGAGGAAACGAAGACTTACAGTCAAATACGATTGCATTATTGAGAATCCCAATCCAATTAAAACAAGATGTAGATTCGGCAACAATAACTTTCGATGAAGTAGCTTTGGTTGAGCCAGGAGAATCAGGTTCTACATTCGGTGATTCTAATTTTTATGATTACGTAGTGGTTGAAGGGTCGTATGATGGTGGTGCATCATGGATACCATTCGAAGATGGATATGATGCTTCGAGAGATGCTAGCTGGGAAAAAGCTTTCAATAGTGCTGGAGTTAATGGTACATTTATAGGAGCCGATGGCAAGTCTTATCAGTCTTCAGATTCGAGAGGAACGGCAACTTCAGCTTTATTTAAAACTCATACGATTAAAATGCTTTCATCGGGTGATTTTGCCGCTGGAGATGTAGTTTTAATTCGTTTTAGACTATTTGCTGATGAATTAACTTATGGATGGGGCTGGGTTATTGATAACCTGAAAGTTCAAGTACCACCACCACCACCAGTTTTAGCAACCGAACAAAGTGCTGAACGAGTACTGACACTTACGCCAAATCCGAGTCCAGATGAAATCTTGATTTCAACAAATTTGGCAAAACCAGGCCGTGTTAAAATGGAAGTGCTTAGTTCGAAGGGGGTAAAAGTCATGGAAAGAGAGTTTTTACCTGAAGTAAACACTTTCAATCAGAAAATTGATTTGAGAGACCTCACCGTGGGTACATATATGGTTAGATTATATACTGAAAACGGAGTTGTTGTAAAACGCTTTGTAGTAAATAAATAATCAATCAATCGCTTCATTTAGCCGTAGAAGTTTGTTTTGAGCTTCTACGGCTTTTTGTTTACCCAAAGTTTCAGTAAATTGGGGCATTTAATCGTATTTTCTCAATAAGCTCATGATATTTATGCGTAAAGCTTTAGTAATCATATTTGTTTCATTCATTAGCATTTCTTGTAAAACCTCACAAAATATTTATAGTAAATCGCCTTATGCCAAGATGATTGATACATCGAGTATCTTATCGCAGAGTATGACGGGCATGGCTTTGTTTGATTTGAGTGAACAAAAGATGATTTTCGAACGTAATGCAAGTCGTTATTTTACTCCCGCATCTAATACTAAGCTTTTTACTTTTTATGCATGTCTAAAAACACTTAGCGATTCAATTCCTGCTCTTCGCTATGAAATTAAAGCTGATTCTTTGATTTTTTGGGGAACTGGCGACCCAACATTCTTTCATCCAGATTTGACAAGTACCAAGACTTTCGACTTATTGAAAGCCTATAAACATACGAAAAAGTTCTATTTTTCAGATGGAAATTTTACTAATCCTTATTTTGGTTCGGGTTGGGCTTGGGATGATTATAATAGCTATTATACCGTAGAGATGTCACCGCTACCAATGTATGGTAATATTGTGCGTGCAAAAGTCGAAAATGGCGAAATAAAGCCCCAACCAAGTATTTTTGAAAATACGTTTTATAAAAAAGATACAGGATACGAAATAGAAAGAACACCAGCCGATAATCAGTTTTTATTACCTAAATCGCTGTTGAATAAGCCTAATTATCAGCAAGATATTCCCGTTAAAACCTCAACGGCTTTAACTCAACAACTATTGATGGATACTTTGCGTAGAAATGTGAGTTTATTAAAAATCCCAGTTTCTACTACCGCAAAAACTATTTATAGCATGCCTACTGAGCCTGTGTATAGATTAATGATGCAAGAAAGCGATAATATGCTCGCCGAACAGTTGCTTTTACTTTGCGGAACAACACTTAAAGACTCAATTAATTCTTCATTTGTGATAAAATCAATCAAAGAAAAATACTTGCAAGACTTGCCTGATGCTCCGAAATGGGTCGATGGTTCGGGGCTTTCAAGATATAATTTATTTACGCCTCGTTCGATTATAAAGCTTTTGGAAAAAATCTACGCCGAAATTCCTCAAGAAAAACTGTTTTCTATCATGGCTATTGGCGGTAAGGCTGGTACGGTGAAAAATATGTTTAAAACCGAGGGAGAACCTTTTGTTTTTGCCAAGACAGGTTCGTTGAGTGGCGTGTATAATTTAAGTGGCTATTTAATTACAAAGAAAGGCAAAATCATGTTGTTTAGCTTAATGAATAATAACTTCACGAAACCAACAAGCGTAGTAAGGAAAGAGGTAGAAAAGATTTTATTGGAAGTAAGGAATAGGGAGTGAAAACTCCCCATTTTTTTTAATGCTTGATTGCTTTCAAGGCTTCTTGACGAAGCTTTTGTGCTGTATGAAACTCTCCAGTGTGGCTCCAGCCCGGTGGCATAAATATATAAGCTATTTTATTTTTAAGGCCAGGTGCCGAACGTACATCTTTCCAAAGACTAAGAATCTCACCAAAATACACATCAGTAAAATTGTTTGCATCTATCGGACGAGTGATACCATAATCTACTGGTACTTGCTCTTCTTCTTTTTGATAAGTTTTGAAAATTATATCCCAAACATTAATAATCGAACAAAAGTTGGTGTCCATGTATAAAGGGTTCCTACCGTGATGTACACGGTGGTGTGATGGTGTTAGAATAAATCTTTCTAGGAAACCTAATCTAGCGTTTTTAAGACTTCGCTCACTAATATGCACAAAAGCCCCCCAAATGCTATCAATAATCATAATTGTAAAAAGCATGAGCGGCTGTACGCCTAAAAGCATACAAAACATAGCTGCGAAAAACTCAGTATAGAGGTTTTCAACAAAAAAAGTAGTAAGCGTGATAGACGCGTTTAAATCTTCTGAGGCATGGTGCACAGAATGGAAACACCATAATAGGCGGACTTTGTGCGTCAGGTAGTGTCGAACAAAATTATTTAGTTCATAGACCAAATAGCTGTATATAAACCAATACCACGTTATACTTGTATGAATAATGGCATACTTTTGGAAGATACCTATCGCAATAAGTAATACAGAAATACCTATTAATCTGCTCATTACTCTATTAGTAAGAATAATGAGAAATGGCACCTTATAGCTCTCTTTTCTGAACCCATGTTGAATGAACAACCATAGAATTTCAAAAATAATGATTAAGGGAGTAATAGGGGAAATGAATGTGAGAAAGCCCTCAAAGGTTAGTAATGCGTGATAATTGCCGGAATGGATGATATCTACCAAACCATTAATTCTAAAAAAAATTAAAAGTTCACTAATTAAATCTTTAATTATACTCATTATAAGGAAAAGTGATTAGAAATACAACAGCAAAGTAACTTTCTTTAATAGTTACAAAATCGTTTAAACTTTAAATACTGACGTTTTTAGTTAGGAAAAGGTTGGATGACTTTTGCTTATTTGACATAAAAATAAGCAAAAGTAACTTTTGAGTAACTGATGATATGTAGTTTTTGTAACTAAATTAATAAATTTTAATCTTT
The DNA here is from genome assembly GCF_001649495.1 of Emticicia sp. MM. Lineage (NCBI taxonomy): Bacteria > Pseudomonadati > Bacteroidota > Cytophagia > Cytophagales > Leadbetterellaceae > Emticicia > Emticicia sp. MM. Next base: position 70,281 of record NZ_LXHX01000005.1, read on the forward strand.
GTTAATGAATTATTGGGTGAAATAGTCAATTTTTTAATTCCTCTTTAAGGAAATAACCTGTATAACTACCTTTTACCATTGCTACTTGTTCGGGTGTGCCTTCGCCTACAATAGTACCGCCTTTACTACCTCCTTCTGGGCCAACATCAATAATATGGTCGGCTACTTTTATCACATCAAGGTTGTGTTCAATGATGAGTACCGTATTACCCTTATCAGCTAATTTTTGTAAGACTTCAAGTAATTTTTGAATATCACGGAAATGTAAACCAGTGGTAGGTTCATCAAGAATATAAATGGTTTTGCCTGTATCTTTTTTCGAGAGTTCTTCTGCTAGTTTTACTCGTTGAGCTTCTCCTCCCGAAAGTGTAGTGGCGTGCTGTCCGAGCGTAATATAACCCAAACCTACCTCATTAAGAATTTGAACTTTTCTATTAATTTTCGGAATGCTCTCAAAAAACTCAACTGCTTGCTCAACGGTCATATCAAGCACATCAGCAATTGATTTTCCTTTGTATCTTACCTCTAAAGTTTCACGATTGAAACGTTTTCCTTTACAAGTTTCACAAGCTACGTGTACATCAGGCAAAAACTCCATTTCGATTTTTTTCATTCCTGCTCCTTCACAATCCTCACAACGGCCACCTTTTACATTGAAAGAAAAACGACCTGGCTTGTAACCCCTAATTTTTGCTTCAGGAAGCTCAGCAAAAAGCGTTCGGATTTCTGAAAACATACCTGTATAGGTAGCAGGATTACTACGTGGTGTACGACCAATCGGACTTTGGTCAACTTCAATAACCTTATCTAAATGCTCTAAACCTTCAATGGCTTTATGAGGAAGAGGCTCTCTTTTGGCGTTATAAAAGTGTTTATTTAGTACAGGAAATAGGGTTTCATGAATCAAAGAAGACTTTCCACTTCCACTCACACCTGTTACACAAATCATTTTACCTAAAGGTAGTTTCAGCGTAACGTTTTTTAGGTTATGACCAGTAGCTCCTTTGATAACTAAAAATTTGCCATTTCCTTTACGGCGTTCGGCTGGAATTTCAATTTTTGAGCGTCCACTCAAATAATCAGAGGTAATACTGCGATTCTCTATAAATTCTTTCGGTGTCCCTTTACCGACAATTGTACCCCCATGACGTCCAGCCCCCGGCCCTATATCAAGAATATAATCTGATTCGAGCATCATGTCTTTGTCGTGTTCTACAACCAAAACCGTATTGCCTAAATCTCTTAAATCTTTCAGTGCTTGGATAAGTTTGACGTTATCTCTTTGGTGTAAACCAATACTTGGTTCATCCATGATATAAAGTACACCAACTAATTGCGTTCCAATTTGCGTAGCCAAACGAATACGCTGTGATTCTCCGCCTGACAGTGTGCGTAATGGACGATTTAGGGTAAGGTAATCTAATCCAATACCCATCAAGAATCCAATTCTTTTGCGAATTTCTTTCAAAATCTCCTTGGCAATAACATTCTGGCGGTCAGATAAGCGGGTTTCTAAATCAGTGAACCATTCCGATAATTCTCGGATGTCCATTTCGGCTAATTCAGCAATATTTCTTTGGGCAATTTTAAAGTGTAGTGACTCCTTTTTTAATCGTTGTCCTTCGCAATCTGGACAAGTTTTAATAACTAAGAAATCACGTACCCATTCTTGAATTTTATCATTATCTGAATCTTGCTGACGTTTCAAAAATGTAATTACGCCCTCGAATGTAGAGTTCCATTCGGTGCCGGGATATTTTTTTGATGGAACAGGCAGTGGCGTTTCACTACCATAGAGAATTGTTTTGAGTGCTTCTTCTGGAATTTTCTCAATAGGTGTTGAAATATTTGATTTGTAGGCTTTCAAAATTACTTCTATTTGCTTGAAAATCCATAAATCACGGTATTCTCCTAATGGGGCGATTCCACCACGTGTAATACTCAAACTACGGTCAGGCATAATTGACTCTTCCGTAATTTCTTCGATAGTACCTAAACCATTACAAGTTGGACAAGCTCCATAAGGAGAGTTGAATGAAAAACTGTTAGGAGAAGGGTCTTCGTACGAAATTCCCGATTCGGGGTCGGTGAGATTTTGTGAAAAATATTGTGTTTGGTTATTGCTATCCAAAAGCATCATAGAGCCCTTGCCTTGTTTTAGGGCAATTCCTACCGATTGACTCAAGCGATAGCGGTCTTCGATTTTTGGAACAACTCTATCAATAACAATCTCAATATCGTGAATTTTATAGCGGTCGAGTTGCATTTTAGGATTAATATCGAGTACTTCTCCATCAACTCGCACCTTCGTAAAACCTAATTTTGCAATCTGTACAAAAAGCTCACGATAATGACCTTTACGCCCTTTTACGATTGGAGCAAGTAATATAACCTTCTGATTTTCAAATTGTTGAAGTATTTGGTCAATGATTTGGTCTTGCGTTTGCTTAACCATTCGATTGCCAGTTATATAACTAAAGGCCTCACCAGCACGAGCATAAAACAAACGTAAGAAATCATAGATTTCGGTGGTAGTGCCAACAGTTGAACGAGGGTTTTTAGAAGTTGTTTTTTGTTCAATAGAAATAACTGGCGAAAGCCCATTGATTTTATCTACATCGGGGCGTTCCATATTTCCAATAAAACTACGAGCATACGCCGAAAAGCTCTCCATGTAGCGGCGTTGTCCCTCAGCATAGATGGTATCAAAAGCCAAAGATGATTTACCGCTGCCCGAGATACCCGTAATTACCACTAATTTATTACGTGGGATAATTGCATCAATATTTTTGAGATTGTGTTCTCTCGCACCTAATACTTCTATTTGTTCGTAGCCCGTTAGGTCTATGTCGTTCAGTTTTTTATCGCTCACTATTTTTTTGCCTTTTTTTATACAAAGATAACGAAAAAAGCGGGGTGGAGGTTCAGAAAATAAAAAGCCATTGCTCCAAAAGAGTAATGGCTTTAAATGCTATAAAATATTCTTTATTACTGAGGTCTAAATCAAAACAGTACTTGCGGCTAACTCGCGTACGGCCATGGCTATACCTTCTGAGTCGAAGCCACATTCGCGTTGGAGCTCGATTTGTTCGCCATGTTCAACAATACGGTCAGGAATTCCCAAGCGTTTTACTTTGGCTGTATAACCATTATCAATCATAAATTCTAATACGGCACTTCCCATACCACCCTGTAAGCAGCCATCTTCAACCGTTACTACACGGTCGAATTTCTGGAAAACCTCATGTAGCATGGCTTCATCGAGAGGTTTTACAAAACGGAGGTCGTAATGAGCGGGATTTAAGCCTTCTTTTTCAAGTATTTCGCAAGCTTTTACTGCATAATTACCTATATGTCCAATTGTAAGAATGGCTACTTCTTCTCCATCTTTTATCTTTCTACCTTTACCTATTTCAAGCTTTTGGAATGGTCGTTTCCAATCGGGCATTACACCTTCTCCCCTTGGGTAGCGAATCGTGAAGGCGGTTTTTAATTTTTGAGTTTCTTCCAATTGGAAAGTGTACATCAAATTACGAAGTTCTTCTTCATTCATCGGCGATGCTACCACCATATTCGGAATACAACGCATATATGCAACATCATAAGCTCCGTGGTGCGTCGGGCCATCGGCTCCCGCAAAACCTGCACGGTCAAGACAGAAGATTACTGGTAATTGCTGTAAGCACACATCATGAATGACTTGGTCGTAGGCACGCTGCATGAAACTTGAGTAGATATTACAATAAACAACCAAGTCACGCGTGGCCATACCCGCCGAGAATGTCACGGCATGTTGCTCTGCAATTCCCACATCGAATGCACGGTCTGGCATGGCCTTCATCATGATATTTAATGAAGAACCCGATGGCATGGCAGGAGTAACACCTACAATTTTGCTATTTTTTTCGGCCAATTCCACAATTGTATTTCCAAATACATCTTGGTATTTAGGTGGCATTGGTCTATCGTATACTTTCTTTTGAATAACGCCCGTTACTTTATCGAATAAACCTGGTGCGTGCCATTTGGTTTGTTCTTTTTCGGCAGGGGCATAACCTTTACCTTTTACTGTAAGGCAATGTAGAATTTTAGGCCCTGGAATATTTTTTAAGTCTTCTAAAACACTAACTAGATGGTCGATATCGTGGCCATCAATTGGGCCGAAGTAACGTAAATTTAAAGCCTCAAAGAAATTACTCTGACTAAGCAAAGCACCCTTCATTGCATTCTCTATTTTGGCTACAATTTTTCTGGCACTGTTACCAAAAGTACTCATTTTGCCTAAAAGTTGCCAAACGTCATCTTTTACGTTGTTATATGTTTTTGAGGTAGTAATATCGGTCAGGTATTCTTTCAATGCTCCAACGTTCGGGTCGATGGCCATGCAATTATCATTCAAGATAATCAATACATTGGCATCCTTCAATGCTCCAGCATGATTCATTCCTTCGAATGCCATACCCGCTGTCATCGAGCCATCACCAATAATGGCAATGTGTTGACGCTGTTTTTCGCCATTGTGATTCGAGCCAACAGCCATACCAACAGCTGCCGAAATAGAAGTGGAAGAGTGGCCTACGCCAAAGGCATCATATTCACTTTCTTTTCTTTTTGGAAAACCAGAAATTCCCCCATAAACTCGGTTAGTATGAAATATTTCACGACGACCTGTTAGGATTTTATGTCCGTAAGCTTGATGACCTACATCCCAAACGAGTTGGTCATCGGGAGTATTAAAAACATAGTGAAGTGCAACGGTAAGTTCGACAACACCTAAGCTTGAGCTAAAGTGTCCTCCATAAACCGAAACCATATCAATAATGTATTGGCGGAGTTCGTCGGCTACTTGAGGTAGTTTGTCGCGGTCAACTTTTCTTAAATCAGCAGGAATGTTGATGTCTTTTAATATATCACCGGGCGTTATGAGCATATCTTTTGACCAATTAAGGTTAGATTGTCTTTCTAAAACTGAACACAGTTAAAATTGTTTAGTTCTAAATAACAATTTTACGTATGACATGATGTAAATTCTCTTGAACTTGAAGTTGTGCTTGTTTTTTGAAGTGCAAATTAAGTTACAAATGTACGGAAAATTTAGAAATATTAATCTTTCTTTTGGCTCGCTCGGTAGAGTTTTTGCTTTTCTTCCTTCGTAAGACTTTCATAGCCTGACTTCCCAATTTTGTCTAATATAGCATCTACCTCATCTTGGTCAGGGAAATAATTAGGGTCGAGATTAGCTCCTCCATTATTCTTACTAGCAACTGTTGTTTCGCTGTAACGTCTTTGTGGAATTTTCACCTTTGGTTTTGGTCGCCACAGTCTTCCCCACCATTCACTTACAGCTTCGATTGGGCTACCCAAATCAACGCCTCTACGAAGAAAATAAATATAAAAATAACCAGAAATGGCACCTCCTAAATGTGATATACCGCTGCTTGGCATTATGAACGAAAGAATTAAGAAGAACCAAGCTACGTAACGAATTTTGATTAAGACAATTCCGAAAAGATAAAACTCATATTCGGGTAGTAAGGCTACTGCTGCAAACATTACGGCATAAACAGCGGCCGAAGCCCCCAAAATTGTAGGCGTAATATTATTTAAGTTTAAAGAACCAGACTGGTTGGCTAAAGCAATAAGATTATAAATTGTAATGTAAAATAATCCACTCAAAATACCTCCAATCAGATAAATGTTTAAGAGTTTTCGGCTTCCAATAAATTCTTGCACTAAAGTTCCAAACCAAAAGAAGGTTAGCATATTGAATAGCAAATGCAAGAAACCGTAGTGGGTGAAGCAATAGGTAACGATTGTCCAAGGTTTGCGTATGAACTGCTTTACGGGGGCAATCAAATCGAAGTTGCTACTCAGTAATTCGCTTATTCTATCACCATTTGGGGTGAAGGAGAAAATAAAATTTATGATAATTAAAGACAAAAAAACTCCTGTATTGATAAGCATGAGCTGTATCAAGGTATTTCCTTTTTTGAAAGGAGCTTTGATGTCGTCAATAAAACTTGCCACTTTTAATAAAATCTATCTTTTTTCTTGTTCCAGTAGTTTATCAACAGAATACCAAAAATTAAGCCGCCAATGTGAGCAAAATGAGCCACTCCCGGCATTATACTATATATGCCTGAGAAAATTTCGAAAAGTGCATATAAAGATACTAAATATTTCGCTTTTATAGGAATTGGCAATGGAAAAATTATCATTTCGGTATTAGGGAATAATCGTGCGAATGCTCCCAACATACCAAAAATTGCTCCCGAAGCCCCAACCATTGGAATACTCATCATCATGGTGTATTCTGGAGAGTCGATTGGGAGTTGAGAAATCTCATATAAGTTTACCACACCATGTAAAACGCAAGCACCGATACCCGATACAAGGTATAGCGTAAGAAACCTTTTACTTCCTAAAAAATGCTCAAGCATTGGGCCGAACATATACAAACCAAACATATTACTAAAAATGTGCCCAGTACCGCCATGCAAAAACATATAAGTGAAAATTTGCACGGGGTTGAAAAGCCCCATTTCATACAGCGAAAAATTATGATAGCCGAAAATACCGGCTAAATCGATTCGTAGGATATGCTGTATGACATAAACAACAATGTTTATAATCAGCAAGTTACGAACTATAGGTGTAACCTGATACATACTTTAATTTTTTGTTTAGCTTTTTCGTTAAAAAAGGCTTTTACTTTCTAGTAAGAAGTTCAGCCAACTGGTCTAACGATAAAATCGACATAATTGGTTCACCATTGGGTGTATAACTCGGAACTGCCGTTTCAAAAAGCTGATGAATTAATAAATTTATTTCGATTTTTGAAAGTTCTCCAACATATTTTGAAGATGAACGTTTCGAAAATGAGCGTGCTACGTTTTCAACCCTATCTAATTGCAATTCAGCTTGATTTACTTTGTATTGCTGAACTAAACCCTCAAAAATCTCTTTTTCGTTTTCTTCCTGCACTTCTGGTGGTACACCATTGATTTTGATGGTATGCTGCCCAAATTCTTCAAACGAAAACCCTAAAGCTTTGATTTCGTCTTGAATTTCCATGACTAACAGAAAATCAAGCGGACTAAAGTCGATCGTTTTCGGGAAAAGCAGTTGTTGTGTAAACGATTTTTTGTTTTTTAAATTGTTATAATATTTCTCATACAAAATTCGCTCATAGGCCGCTCTTTGGTCAATGAGCATCATACCACTCTTGGCTTGTGCCACAATATAACGATTCTGTATTTGAATAGCGGTTATTTCTTGTAATTCGGCAATATGACGACTCTCATCTGCAATATCATTCGCCTTGCTTCCAACAGTAAACGGTTCGTGCTCAAAACTTAAACTCGACTGATTATTTGGTTTAAAACTCTCTAAACCATCGAAAAGTTTTCGCCAGTTTTGTGAATTAGACTTTTCTACATAATTATCATCACGTTCTTTAGAAGCTTGATAATTATGTGGTTGGGTGCGAGCATTCTCGAAATCGGCAATGCCAGAAACGCTTGGGTTAATGCTTGATTGACTTGGTAAATCGCTAAAACGATTGGTACTTGTTAAATTACCAAAATTAATATCCGACTCGAAGTCAAGACTTGGCGTAAGGTTATAAACACCAATGGCACGCCTTACAGCCGAACGGATAATTGCATAAATTGCCCGTTCATCATCGAATTTGATTTCAGTTTTGGTTGGATGAATATTGATATCAACGTGTGAAGGGTCAATGTCAATAAATAAAACATAAAATGGGCTACTTCCTTCGGGAATTGTAGATTCGAAGGCACTTAATATTGCATGGTGTAAATAACTATGCTTAATAAAGCGTTTATTTACAAAGAAAAATTGTTCGCCACGACCTTTCTTAGCCGATTCTGGTTTTCCAACGTATCCCGAAATATTCACAAAAGGCGTTTCTTCTTCACAGCCCGCTAATTGTTCACGGTATGATTTCCCGAAAATATCAATAATTCGGCGGCTTAATTTTCCTACTGGAAGATTGTAAACCTCTACGTCATTATGGTAAAGTGTAAATGCTACTTCGGGGTGAGCCAACGCTACTCTTTGAAACTCGTCGAGGATATGTTTCATCTCGACAGGGTTTGATTTTAGGAAATTCCTACGAGCAGGAACATTGAAAAAGAGATTTTTTACTTGAAAATTTGTTCCCTTAGGGCATGAAACTGATTCTTGCGATTTGAGCTCTGAGCCTTCTATCCGAATCATAGTTCCTACTTCATCTATCATCCTACGTGTACGCAACTCAACTTGGGCAATCGCTGCAATCGAAGCAAGAGCTTCGCCACGAAAACCCATCGTGAGAATAGAGAATAAGTCATCAGCCGTACGGATTTTTGAAGTAGCGTGTCGTTCGAAACTCATACGAGCATCGGTAGCCGACATTCCGATTCCATCATCAATTACTTGAATGAGGGTGCGTCCAGCATCTTTCACAATTAACTGAATATTACTGGCACGGGCATCAATCGAATTTTCTAAAAGTTCTTTCACCACCGATGCTGGTCGCTGCACAACTTCTCCCGCCGCAATCTGGTTGGCAATAGAATCGGGTAGTAAATGAATAATATCAAGCATTGGTATAATCTCAAAAAAACTATTAGCAATTCAAGGTCTGATTCTCTCAGAAGCCTTGATTAAGAAATGTAAAACAGGTTTGAAATGTGCAAACCATCATATTTTAAACACACTAAATCTAAAAACTGTTCGCCTGATGCAAAATTGCCCTTTTTCGAGGTGAAATCATTAAATATTCTTTACTTTTTTTTTGAAAAACACTTTTGTGCATGTTTTAATCGGAAAATGAGTCAAATATTTATCAGTTATATATTTTTTATACCGAACTTTTCGATGATTGAATCTTGTTTGCGAGTAGAGTATTTAACCTCTAAAATCTAAAAAAATGAACAAAATCTTAAGGATTGTATTAATTGTAGTAGCGGTGTTGGTAGCTCTTTATTTTGGCTTCAAAAGTTATACAAAAACAAAGAGCCCAGCCGATGTTGCTAAATTCGACCAAAATGGCCTAACCGTACAAGTAAATTATTGCCGACCCTATAAAAAAGGTCGTGAGATTTTTGGGAAACTTCTACCTTATGGTCAGGTTTGGCGTACAGGTGCCAACGAAGCCACAATTTTTGATGTGAAACAAGACGTAAAAATTGGAGATAAGACGCTTAAAACTGGAAAATATACGCTTTGGACAATACCGAATGTTGATAAGTGGACGATAATCATGAATGACGAAACTGGGCAGTGGGGAACTAATTATGATGAAAAACGTGATGTTTTGAGAGTTGATGTGCCAGTTGGAAAAACCGCAGAAATGATGGAACAATTTAAAATTGATTTTGCCGCCGCCGAAGGTGGGGCAGATATGATTTTACATTGGGAAAATACGGAAATAAAAGTGCCGATTAGATTGTAAAGGGATATTGAATAAGAAAAAGGGGTTATCAATTAAAGAGCCCCTTTTTCTTATTATTTGAATTTTACATAAATATGTTCATCATAAAAATGTCCTTCTTTAAATAAAGACTCCTTTAAAATGGCTTCTTTCTCGAAACCCGCTTTTTCTAACGCTCGCATGGAAGCCAAATTATACTCAAAAACACCAGCATAGATGCGGTGGATATCGTATTTTTTGAATGTATAATCAACAATTTTGGGTATAGCTGATGAAATAATACCTTTACCCCAATAGTCCTCCCCGAGCCAATAACCTATTTCGGCATTTTTTTGGTAAATATCTTCTTTGAGCAAAATTCCTATACCACCAACTGCTTCATTATCAATGACAATGGCAAAAGTTTCTTCCGAATCGGTGGCCATTCTTACCCAAGCCCCAGCATCTTCTATGGTATAAGGGTTTGGGAAAATATCTTTAAGGTTCTTCCAAATCTTATAATTATTGGCATTTCGAACGAGCGATTCTTCATCGCCTAGCCGCCATTGACGAAGAGTATAGTCTTGAGGCATTGGGTTATAATTACCTTAATTCATAACTAATTTCCTGACTATCAAGTAGTTTTGTGATTCGCTCGCTCGGTGAGAAAACGACTACTAAATCTTTTTTCTTTACATCATCATCTTCCTCTACCCATTTCCAATCTTCACAAGTGGCATCTAATAAATCGAGTAAAGTGGGTAATTTGTCAGGATTGCGTTCTTTCTCAACAAATAATTCAGAATTGGTAATATAAATGGCAATTTTCTCTTGATCGAGCCACGAAAGGTCGTTGAGCATTTCATCAAACGAGTCGAGGTTAAACCCAAAATATTCAGGAAATTGCAAGCCTTTGGCCATTTCCTCATAAAAGCCACGCAAGGTATGTGCTTTTTGGCCATCGATTGTAATAATTTGATAACCTTGTAAAGAATCTAAGTTATTTGTAATAAGAAAATTTGACATAAAGGAATATTGGGTAAGTTGAAATGTATATTAGGGTTAAAAGCGAAACTTTTACTTAATTTCAACGAAACTTTTATAGTGATTGTTGGTATAATAGGCCCGTCCATCCGAACCAGTTACCAGCCTTTCGGCTCCTCGATTTTTTCCTTGTTTTTTAGGGTTTACATCCCATTCTTGGTAATTAATTCTCCGCCCACTATCATCTTTTTGAGGTAGAATCTTTTCGTAGTTTCCAAATTTTCGACCACCAACATAGCCATCTGGAGCAACTCCGTTTTCTTTCACATAATTCAAAACCTCATAAACTTTTTTCGGAATTTTGCTTTGCTTTTGTGCTTGATAATTAGGCTTTTGTACTTTGTCTGTATTATCAACTGCCACTTTCTCAGATGTAGGTTCAGTGGCTTTAAACGACTCTTGTTTACTTGCTTGTCGGCAGCCTACTACTATTTGGCTCACCAACATCAAGCCCAGTAAAATGTACTTAAATGTTTGTTTCACAGTTTGAAATCAATAATTTAATTCAAAGAAAAAGCAGGTACTTTCATCACTACGGCATTATTAAACATGAGTTCGGTGATGGTGTGCTTCATGTAATCAATTAATGGAAATTCTCCAATGATTCTTAAAACGTCTAATTCGTCATCGGCATTCACTACGCACCAAAGGCGATCACGCTCTATTGAAAGTGCATAAGATTGGATTTTCCCATCTTCAAGCATTTGATTAATTACCAATCTTTGACTCGGTATTTTCATCATAAATGCTTCGGGAAATGGGTTTGGTAAATCAAACTCAACCATAAATTGGCTCATAATATGCTAAAGGGCTTTTATTAAAATGCAATTAAGTAAATCGTAAAAATCTAATAATCAGTAAGTTTCTACACTGTAAACTTATTTTCGTACTAAATTTCCACACTAATATAAACAACATTTGCAAAAAAAACGTTTATTTTGCAGTACTTATCTCAAAAAGGGGTGCCTTAATACAACGGGCTGAGATTATACCCATCGTACCTGTACACGGATAATGCCGCCGCAGGGAAAAGAGAGCTTTGCTATTAGGAAATTCATGACCTCCTGATAAATTGCTTATACGATTACCAAAATTAATTTATGTTAAACCAACAAGATGGTACGCTGTCTGCAGGTTTTTACTCCTTTACCTGTTGTTATAAATTTCAAACTCAATGAAAAAACTAACAACATTTATCCTTTTATTTATTGCTTCTAGTTTGGGGCTGGTAATTAACGCCCAAGATTCAACCAAGATTCGTGAACTAAACGAAGTCGTAGTAAGTGCTACTCGTGCCAACGAAAAAACTGGTATGGCTTTCACCAATGTTTATCAGAAAGACATCAAAAAAGTAAATTTAGGTCAAGATATGCCTTTTTTACTTAATCAACTACCTTCAGTGGTTGTCAGTTCTGATGCTGGTGCGGGTGTCGGTTATACGGGTATTCGTATTCGCGGAACCGACCCAACACGTATCAATATAACCTTAAATGGTATTCCTTACAACGATTCGGAATCACAAGGTACTTATTGGGTAAATATGCCTGATTTTGCGTCATCGGCACAAAGTATTCAAGTACAACGTGGCGTTGGAACTTCGACCAATGGAGCAGGAGCTTTTGGGGCGAGTATCAATATTAATACTTTGGGCTACGAACCAAATGCTTATGGTGAAACTAATTTTTCGGTAGGTTCTTTTAATACGCTCAAAACAAATATTTTAGCTAGTACAGGTTTATTGAAAAATCAATCAGAAAGTGGTTCGTTTGTAGTAGATGCTCGTTTATCAAAACTTACTTCTGATGGATACATCGACCGTGCTTCATCTGACCTTAAATCGTTTTATGTTTCGGGCGGATATTATGGTAAAAATAATTTTGTAAGATTGAATGTCTTTTCAGGAAAAGAGAAAACCTACCAAGCTTGGGAAGGTGTACCCGAAAGTTTATTGAAAACAAATCGTACCTACAATCCTTACACTTATGATAATCAAGTAGATGATTATCAACAAGACCATTATCAGTTGATTTCATCTTTTAAATTGAATCAGCATTGGACTTTTAACCCTACACTTCATTATACGAAAGGACGTGGTTTTTATGAGCAGTTCAGACCAGATGATAAATATTCTACTTATGGTTTACCAGATGTAGTTATTGGAGGGCAAACCATTAAACGTACTGATTTGGTTCGTCGTAAGTGGTTAGATAATGATTTTTATGGCGGGGTTTATTCTTTTGATTATCAATCGAATAAGAAATTCTCAGCAAATATTGGTGGTGGCTGGAATAAATATGATGGAAACCACTTTGGTGAAATTATTTGGGCAAAAAATGCTTCAACCTCTAATATTCGTTATCGTTGGTACGAAAGTCATTCAATAAAAACCGATTTTAATATTTATGCCAAAGGGTATTACCAAGTGAATGATGCCTTGAACTTTTTTGCTGATTTGCAGTACAGAACAGTGGCCTATGATATGAAAGGTTTGGGTGATAAACGCCAAGACATTACACAGAAGACTGATTATAAGTTTTTTAATCCAAAGTTTGGGGTGAATTACCAGTTGAGCAAAACATCGGCTGTGTATGCTTCGTATGCCATTGGAAATAAAGAACCAAGTCGCCAAGACTTTGTAGATAATGCTCCAAAAGCACCATTGGCCGAAACACTTCGTGATTTAGAAGTAGGATACCGCACAGCGGGTTCGAAAGTAAGTTTTGATGCGAATTTCTATTACATGGATTACAAGAATCAATTAGTATTAACAGGGCAAGTCAATGGTGTAGGCGAGGCGATTAGAGTTAACGTACCTGAAAGCTACCGAGCAGGTATTGAATTAATGGCAAATTGGAAATTTGCTCCAAAGTGGACCTTGTCGGGTAATGCGACTTTTAGTCAAAATAAAATTAAAAACTTCAGTGAAACCATCGTGAACTATGATGGAGATGCCGACAAAATCAATAAATTTTCGAAAACAGATATTTCGTTTTCACCAAATCTGATTGCTGGTGGACAACTTTCTTTTGCTCCAGTGAAAAATGTAGAATTGGCTTGGATGACTAAGTATGTGAGTAAACAATTTATGGATAATACAGGTGATGATAATCGTAGCCTCAATGCTTTTTTTGTGAATGATGTAAGAGCGAATTATACCATTAAACCAAAGTTTTTGAAAGAAATGACTTTTAGCTTATTAGTAAATAATATTTTCAATCATTTATATGAGTCGAATGGATACACTTACAGCTATATTTATGATAAACAAGTAACTACCGAGAATTTCTATTATCCGCAAGCGGGTACAAACTTCTTGTTGGCGGTGAAGATAAGGTTATAAGATTTCTATCAGTAAATTTCAACGTCAAATTTCAACGTCGGCATGGCTCAAAGCCATGCCGACGTTTTTTGTTTAAATCCAACCTCCTTCGCGATAATTTCGCTTTACGAATGCGTTGGCTTCATCAAAATTAGTAATCTTCATATTCTTGCCGTCCCAGAATAATTTTTTACGTCCAATAAACTTATTTTTAGCATCACGGAGTAAGAAAGATCTTACGGCTAAATTACCCATCAATACAATTTCAGTTAGAGGGCCGGCTTGATCGAAAGATGAACTTGTATAAGTGCCAAAACCAGATTTACAAGCTTTTACCCATTGTTGTTGATGTCCGTTTACATCACCCTCTACCAACGGTCGCTTCGGTGCAGGTAGTTTTACTGCAGCCAATTTACCATTGATATATACTTTAGGATTATTCCCGAAAAGCTCACAAGCAATTACGCCTTTTGAGCCAATAAACATGATTCCCCCATCAATATTGGCAAATACCTTTTCATAATCACAGCCTTCGGGTAAGCGGGGGCGAATACCGCCATCGTACCAAGATAAGCTCAATTCTTTATGGGTTTTGCTCGAAGGATTCGGAAATTTAAGGTGAATGGCCGCCGAAGGTGGACAAACATCATCGAAGAATGCCTCTTTGAAGAAATCGGCATAAACTTGTCCAACCGAACATTCGACTGATGTAGGGTATCCTAAGTTTAAAGCCCTAAATGGAACGTCCATGAAATGACAGCCCATATCGCCTAATGCACCAGTGCCGAAATCCCAGTATCCACGCCAACGGAAAGGCATGTAGGCTTCGTGATAATCACGCATAGGAGCGGTGCCAAGCCATAAATTCCAGTCCACTTCGCTCGGAATGGGTTGTTTTTCACCTTTATCTTTCGGCGATTTTACACCTTGTGGCCACACAGGTCGATTGGTCCATACTTCTACTGTATGTATTTCGCCAATCACTCCACTTTGTACCAAAGTTTCGGTAACACGTGTGCCGTATCCGCTACTTCCTTGATTCCCCATTTGCGTAACAACCTTAAATTTAGCCGCTGCTTCAGTGAGTTGACGAGCTTCCCAAATATCATGCGTGAGTGGTTTTTCTACATACACGTGCTTTTTTAGTTGTATAGCCGACATCGCCACTGGATAGTGCATGTGGTCTGGTGTACTCACAATGATTGCGTCAATATTATTTGCTTCTGACTCAAGCATTTTTCGATAATCTTTAAAGTACGGAGCATTCGGGAATTTCGCACGGTATTTTGCTGACATACGGTCATCAACATCACAAAGTGCTACGATATTGTCTGTTCCATTGTTGAATGCTTGTTGGATATTGAAATCGGCTTTCCCTCCGCAGCCTACGGCTGCAATATTGAGTTTATCGCTTGGTGCTACAAATCCTTTCCCCAATACATGGCGTGGTACAATCATAAAGCCTGCTGAGGCTAATGCACTGTTTTTGAGGAAATTACGCCGTGAGTTTTGTTGTTTTTTGTCGTGAGAGTTGTTCATGCTGATAGAAGGTTGAATTTTTACGA
>NZ_LXHX01000054.1:0-10312 GCF_001649495.1 Emticicia sp. MM
AAGTATTATTGCTTAGTAAATTTTGAATATATGATTAAAATAATAAATAATTGTCTAAAACACACTTAAAACAAAAAAGGCCTCGATTTTCATCAAGGCCTTTTTTGTTTTTATAATTAAAATTACTCAGTTCCTTTAAAAAGATTAGCTCCAAAGATGCGTCCACCAGATGCACATCTGCTACAATCTTCAGTGTCGCCCATTTCAAGAATAGTATCGCAGTGAATATGTTGATTTCTGCGTGGCATAGCTCTTTGAGTTGGATTTCCAGATGCTTTTTCGGCTAACATTTTCAACATAATTCTGTTTCTTTCTTTCGCTACGCTTTGTTGCATTTGTTCATCTTTCTCTGCATCGAAATAAACGGTTCCGTCAATTATTGTTTTTTCTGGACGGGCATATATTGAAAGTGGATTGTTATTCCAAAGAACCACATCGGCATCTTTACCAACTTTAATACTTCCCAAACGATTATCAAGATGTAACATCTTTGCTGGATTCAAAGTAACCATTTTCCAAGCTTCTTCTTCACTCATTCCACCATAAAGTACTGTTTTTGCTGCTTCTTGGTTTAATCTTCTTGCCATTTCTGCATCATCTGAATTAATAGCAGTAGTTACGCCAACTTTTGTTAAGATTGCAGCATTGTGAGGAATGGCTTCTTTTACTTCCATTTTATATGCCCACCAGTCAGAAAATGTGGAAGCATTTACGCCATGTTCTTTCATTTTGTCAGCTACTTTATAGCCTTCTAAGATATGCGTATATGTATTGATATTGAAATTGAAAGATTCAGCAACTTTCATTAACATGTTAATTTCTGATTGAACATAAGAGTGACACGTAATGAAACGCTTCTTATTCAAGATTTCAACCAAAGCATCTAATTCAATATCTCTTCTTGGAGGCGTTACTCCAGTTTTATTTGTTAGTGCGTTATATTCTTTCCATGCTTTTTCATACTCTTTGGCACGTTGGAAAGCATCTACATAAACTTGTTCCACTCCCATTCTTGTTTGAGGGAATCGGCCTGATGGAGATGGATTGTTTCCATTTTTTACGTTTTCACCCAAAGCAAACTTAATAAAACCATCAGCACCCTTAATCAATAAATTATTAGGATTTTCACCCCATTTTAATTTAATGAGGGCAGATTGGCCGCCAATACAGTCGGCAGAACCATGTAATAATTGCGAAGAAGTTACCCCGCCAGCTAATTGACGGTAAATATTAATGTCATCAGAGTTTACTGCATCTTCTTGACGAACCTCTGAAGAAACGGTTTGTACCTCGTTGATTGAGAATAGGGCAATGTGTGAATGCTCGTCAAAAATTCCATTGGTTAAATGTTTTCCTGTCCCATCAATTGTTTTAGCACCAGTCGGAGCAGTTAAGTTTTTACCAACTTGAGCAATTTTACCATTTTGTAATAAGACGTCGGTATTTTGAACAATTCCCTCTTTTTCGTTGGTCCAAACAGTAGCGTTTTTAATCAACATGGTTTCTTGCTGAGGTTTTTGCTCGCTACCAAAGGCAGTAAAAGGATATAGGACTTTACCAATTTGAGGTGTTTTTGCTTTTGTCGTATCTTTTTTAGCAACATCAGCTTTAGGGGCTTCTTTGTAAATCGCTTCCCATTTAACTTGTTTGCCATCTCCTAAAATTGCGTCTCCCTTGATATTTTTTCCATCGTAGTAGCCACTTAAACGTGCTTCATTAGCATCTTTTTTATCAAGTTTGGTAGTGATAGTCAATAAATCACTTATACGGCTAACTTTTGGAGTAGTTTTTACAGTATCGTTTGTAATGAATTGATAATCAGGTTTGTCAATTTTACCCGTGATATTTAATTTAAAATTCTTATCATCAACTTTTACTTCATAGTTTCCTCTGATATCAGTTACATTCATATCGCTGAGTATGTATCTTTTTCCTTGAACCCAGTTTTCATAAATGACATTGTCTTTACTGAAGAGGTTATCAGAAGTGATAATAAAGTTGGCTAACATACCTTTTTTCAGACTTCCAACCATATTATCAATTTTTAATAATTTAGCAGGCGTAGAAGTTAAAGCTTCTAATGCTTTGTTTTCAGGCAGACCGTGTTCGATAGCTTTACGAAGATTATTCCAAAATTCAGTTTTGTTTCTTAAACCGTTTGTTGTGAAAGCAAAATTTACACCTGCTCTCGACAAAATACTTGCATTTGCGGGAGCCATTTCCCAATGTTTCATTTCGGTTAGACTCACCATTGCTGCATCAAATGGGTCTTCTACATCATAAGCAGTAGGGAAACTGAGTGGAATAATCAATGGGTTTCCATTAGCTTTGATTTCGTCAACTCTTTGGTACTCATCTCCTGCACCTTTGATGATATATTGAATACCAAACTCTTTACCAATTTTATCAGCTCTTAAAACTGCTAATTTGTCAGTCGCTTCATAAACTTGGGGTAGAGCTTGCATTTCATTAAAGGCATCTAATGACAAGTTTCTTTCTTGCAATTTTCCTCCTTTTTTATACCATTCTGCATCATAATATGTTTGTCGGAGCAAAGCCACCGCACCCATTAATGAAACTGGGTATGTTTGTGTCGAACTACCTTTATTTAATGAATAATGAGCTGATGCTTTACCTTTTAGTAATACATTGTTTTCTTTATCTTCTGCAAGAGAAACAAAAGCTGAGGTGCCTCTTACAATTCCATCAGCTACGTGCACAACGGCACTTCCGAAGCCAATTTTACGCATTTCATCGGCCTTAGCGGCATTTACTTTAAATTCTGCCGTAGCATCAACTTCAGGTCTTACCGCTTGATTCCAATCGAAAGCACCTTTCTTATTTGATTCTAATTGTATTGCTCCACCGAATCCACGGCCGCCGCCTTGGCGTTGGATTTCGGGCATTCCGTAATCAGAATAAATATCTACTAGTGAAGGGTAAATTCTTTTGCCTTTTAAATCATATACTACTGTACCTTTTGGAACTTGTAATTCTTTTCCAACTGATTCAATCATGCCGTTTTTGATGTAAATCATGGCATTATCTAGGACAGTTTGTGCATCAACTACAATTGTGGCATTTTTGAAAGCATACTGAGATGGCCTTTCGTCATAAACACCATTACGTTGAAAAGTGACTTGTGAAAAAACTGAACCAGAGATGAAGGCAACAAAAAGAAAAGTAAGGAGTCTTCTCATGGATAGGTTTAGATGTTTGATGAATGAATGATATTGCGAATTTGATAAATTTTAAACAATAAACAAAACTATTACAATTTTTATATTAAGAATAGCCGAATAAGTAGAAATCAATAGCATAAGGGGTATTTTAATCGACAAAGCCACCAATAATTCTTTTCAATGATTTTAATAAATTTGAACTAAAATTAAATAAAATTGGGTTTCTGAATATTGAATAAATTCGACTTGTGGTGAAAATTTATAAAAAGGAAGGGGCAATTACTAAAATTAACAACTTAACTTCTACATCCACACCGTTTTTAATATTAACTGATTTTGAAGGAAATCGTAGTATTATTAAAAGATTAGATAAGGTTAATGTAAGTGATATAAAATATAAATTTGGAGAAGTTTCAAATTTTAACTTTAGCACAAACAATAATAGATTCAATGGAATTGAGAAAAAGTGCATTGATTTTGAATTGTATCAGAAGGCTTTTGATGTAGTAATCTCTAATATTAAAGAGGGAAACTCATTTTTGACAAATCTTACTTGTGCATCTCGCATAAAAACAAATCTAAGTTTAGAGGAAATCTTTATTATAAGTAATGCTAAGTTTAAAATTTGGGTCAAGGGATTTGAGCATTTTAATGAATTTGTTTGTTTCTCACCCGAAATTTTTGTTAAAATTAATACAGAAGGCATTATTTCGTCTTTTCCAATGAAAGGAACAATTGATACAAAAATTGAAAATGCCGAAAGCGTGATTTTAGAGGATGAAAAAGAATTTTTTGAACATACCACCATCGTTGACTTAATAAGAAACGACATTAGTAAAATAGCAGAAAAGGTGTGGGTTGAAAAGTTTCGGTATATTGATAAAATAAAGACTTTAGATGGTGAATTACTGCAGGTTAGTTCACAAGTTTGTGGTAAATTAGACCCTTTTTGGAAAAATAAATTTGGTGATATACTTTTTTCAATGCTTCCTGCTGGTTCTATTTCAGGAGCTCCGAAAGGTAAAACCGTAGAAATTATCAAAAAAGCTGAAAAATATACTTATAATGGCCTAAATAGAAATTTTTACACAGGTATTTGCGGTATTTTTGATGGTGAAACTTTTAATTCAGGTGTAATGATTCGTTTCATTGAAAATACCCCTCAAGGTTTACTTTACAAGAGCGGTGGTGGAATTACTGCGAAAAGTATGGTAGAAAAAGAATACCAAGAAATGATTCAAAAAATATATGTCCCTACTATTTGAAACAATCAAATGCCAAAATCGGCGTTTGGCTAACATTGATTATCACAATGAAAGAGCAAGCCGCTCATTAAAAAAAGTATTTGGGATTGATAAGAAAATTGATTTTGCTGAAACTGTTGAAATTCCAGATTGGGTAGGAGAGGGTTTATATCGTTGTAGAGTGAGTTACGCTGAGGAAATTAGTAAAGTTGAATTTTTTAGTTATCAATATAAAGTACATAGATTGATTAAATTAGTTGAAAATCCTGCTATTGAATATCCTTTAAAATATGAAGACCGTAGTGTATTTCATAAATTATTAATTGAAAACGAGGGTTTTGATGAAGTGATTATTATAAAGAATGATTGCTTGACTGATACGACTTACACTAATTTGGCATTTTTTGATGGAGTTAAATGGTTTACGCCAAGTACATATTTACTTGAAGGAACCCAAAGGACGTATTTATTAAATGAGAAGCAAATTGATGAAGAAGAAATTAAAGTAAAAGATTTGACTAAATTTAAACGAATTGCCCTTATCAATGCCATGAGGGGACTTAGTTTGAATTTTCCCTTTGAATTGACCCAAAATATTATCTCGATAAAAAATTCTTAATAATGGTTCATAAAAATATAATTATAGGTGCAGGCCCCTCTGGCTTGGCAATGGCTGGACAGTTTAGCAAAAATGAAGTTCCATATATAATCATTGAAAAATCTACCAACGTTGGTAATGAATGGAGAAATCATTATGACCGTTTGAAGCTACATACGGATAAGATTTATTCTTCACTACCACATTTGCCATTTCCTGCCGAATATCCAACTTTTGTACCTAAGGCAGAATATATTCAATATCTAGAATCTTATATTAAGCATTTCAACATCAATCCAATCTACGGAGAAGAAGTACTTGATATTTCAAAAAATAATGGAATTTGGGAGGTTAAAACCCAAAATAATACCTTTTTATCCGAAAATGTTGTTGTTGCCACTGGTTATAATCGTGTTCCTAAAATCCCTCATTTTATTAACGATTATCTTTTTGAAGGAGAAAAGATTCATTCATGTAAATACAAGAATGGACTTCCTTACAAAGATAAAAAAGTGTTGGTTGTTGGCTATGGAAATTCAGGTGCTGAGATTGCTTTAGACCTGTGCGAAAGTAAAGCAAAAACCTATGTTTCGATTAGAAATCCAGTAAATATTGTCAAAAGAGAGTTTTTGGGGCGTTCAACGCAAGGACTTGCCATTTTTTTGACTCAGTTTGGAAACTCCGTCTATGATTTTATTTCAAACATTTTTAAGAAAATCTCAACTGGTTCTTTAAAGCAGACAGGTATTCCAATTTCTCCATTAGCACCTTCTGAACAATTACGCAAACAAGGCAAAGTGCCTGTAATTGATGTTGGTACTTTAGAGCAAATAAAACAGAAAAAAATAATGGTAATGCCCGACATTCGAGAATTTACGCATGATTCGATAATTTTTGTAAATGGCCAACAAGAGAAATTCGATGCAGTTGTATTAGCAACAGGGTATCATGCTCATCTTGAAAAAATTATCAAAAATATTGCCCCAGTTTTGAACGAAAGGGCGTATCCTAAACAAATGTGGTTTGATGAAGAAACTTATAAAGGCTTATATTTTATTGGTTTCAATTTACCACTAACCGGAATTTTGCGAGATATTAATATCAGTTCAGAAAAGATATTAGGTAAGATAATGACTCAAGGATAAGAGAGACTAAATATTTATTATTGTATGATTTACAAATAAATTAATTTTAAGTAAAATAGGTTACTTAAAATTAAATAATATCTATTTTAGAAGGTTTACTAGGTAATTTGTTGGTTCATATGTCATTAAATTCAGTATTGATGAAGTTTTCAAGCAAGACAAGCAAACTTGACTTTGTTCAAGCAATTTATATCAAAGTCAAGTTTGCTAACTGAAATTCACTCATTAATTAATATTCAAAGGGTTGCATAAATCACTATTATTAAAGTTTTATGAGAATTAATGATTCTCACGGTAGGGCAAATGCTACATATTTATTCCCTTTCGGAGTTCCTAGTTTAGTTCCACCACAAGCAATTACTACAAATTGTTTACCATTTATTTGATAGGTAGAAGGTGTTGCAAAGCCTGCCGCAGGAAGTTTAGTTTCCCAAAGAATTTTTCCATTATTTTTATTAAAAGCCCTAAAAAATCCATCTTTTGTGGCAGCGATAAATATTAAACCGCTTGCAGTAACTACTGGACCTCCATAATTTTCAACGCCAGTATTTTTTATTCCTTTCTGTTCTAAAGCAGGTTCGTTACCAAAAGGAATTCTCCATAAATATTCTCCAGTGTTTAGATTAATGGCACTAAAAGAGCCCCATGGAGGCGTGATTGCTGGTAAACCATTACTATCTAAAAACTTATTGTAGCCTGTACTTTTAAATGGTAAATATACCTTCTTTGTTGATTTTGAATCTGAAACAACTTCTTTTTTTTCTTCTCCGAATAAAAAGGATACGATTGCTTGCTTTTCAGAAGCCGTAAGTGTTGTAAATCCGGGCATCATACCTTTTCCATTGCTAATAATATTATTCACAAAGGCTTTATCTCTTTTTTTATTGATATCAATTAATGAAGGATAATTTGATTTAGGGTTTCCTTTTCTATCAATTCCGTGGCAACTCACACAAGTTGTTGTATAAAGTTTTTCTCCAGCACTGAGTTGAGCAAGGGCATCTTCTTTAGGCGTTTCAACCATGGTTTGTATCCATGCCATTTCATTAGCATTTACATACAAAATTCCTTCTGGGTCTGCGGCGGCACCTCCCCATTCTGCTCCACCGTCATATCCAGGGAAAATCACTGTTCCCTCTTTGCTACCAGGATGGTAAAGTGCAGTTTTATACTTTCTGAAATTCTTTATTAGTTCTTCTCTATTTTCAGCATAAGGGCTAATATCTTTTTCAGTAAGCGTATTAGATTGCCTTGCAAATGGTGCTGGTTTGCTTGGAATGGGTTGTGTAGGCCATGCAAGTTCTCCCAAAAGTGATGATTTGGGTACTGGAACCTCTTTTACAGGGAAAATGGGTTTTCCAGTTACTCTATCAAACACAAAAACATATCCTTGTTTAGTAACTTGAGCCACCACATCAATCTTTTTTCCGTTCTGATTAATGGTCATTAAATTGGGTGGTGCAGGTAAATCTCTATCCCAAATATCGTGATGAGTAGTTTGGAAATGCCATAGTCTTTTTCCAGTGCGAGCATCGAGTGCTAATAAACAGTTAGCAAAAAGATTTTTACCTTTTCTATTTCCTCCATAAAAGTCATAACCAGCAGACCCAGTAGGAACAAAGATTATTCCTCTTTTACGGTCAACGGCCATACCAGCCCAATTATTAGCAGCACCTGTATATTCATTTTTATAGGCATCTTTAGGGAAGGTTTCATAGCCAAATTCAGTTGGATAGGGGATTGTGTGGAAAGTCCAAACTAATTTTCCAGATTTAACATCAAAAGCTCTAATATCACCGGGAGCTGCATCTTCTCCTTCAGATAGGCGAACAGGCATCACAATTAAATCCTCAAAGACTGTTCCTGGAGTATTTGAGATGATAAATTTATTTTGAGCAATTGGTGGAAGGCCAGTATGTAAATCTACTTTGCCCTCATTTCCGAAACTCTTAATTGGTTTGCCGTTTTTGGCATCCAAAGCCCAAAGGTTGGGTCCAACGGTGTATAATATTCTTTTTTCAATACCATTTGACCAATAACTAACTCCTCTACTTGAACTCGCCCAATTTTTTAGAGGGTCTCCAAATCGCCAAATCTCTTTGCCAGTTGCTGCATCCAAAGCAAAAGCTTGAACAGAAGCTGTAACGCCATACAAAATTCCATCAACAATAATCGGATTTACTTGCATTTGCCCTGAATCAGGAGTAGTGTAAGTCCATGCAATTTTTAATTGATTTACGTTTTCAGGCGTGATTTGGGTGAGTTTTGAATAATGATTGCGGTCTGCACCACCTAAATACTCAGGCCAATCTCCATGTTCATTTGAAAAAAACGTAAAAGAAAAAATAAAGCCGAGTATTACTGAAAGGCAAATGATTAATTTAATTTTCATTTTTTTCTAGGTTGAATTGTTGTACTAAAATCTCAATTATTTTTCATGATTTTCATCAATTTCAGAATCAAAGCCTTCAGAATATACTTCAAAAATATCTGGAAACTTGTTTTTCATCCATCTATGTTGTTTCGTATTTAAAAAAATGTATTTCGGTCCAGCAGTATCATCATATTCTTCTTCTTCCATGTAAATTGTATAAAAAAGTCCATCGACATTATTTTCTGCTAAAGCTTTGTTTATCAGTTGGATAAGTTTATTGGTATCAAAATTAAATAATTCAAACGCTATTTTGTTTTTTCTTTCTTTAGGTTTCTTCAATCCATTTACAAATTGTTTTTCACTATAAAGTTTACCATTGGGCATTTTGAAACTATACGTGAATATTCTATCAGAATAATTACTTTTTTTAAGCATTTTGCTAAAATTATCCTCAATTTTTATTGGACTAAAACCAAACCTCGAAATCTTACTGAGGGTATCCATACAAGATTTGAATACATTTTTATAACTGTCAATTCCCCAAATTTCACATTGACCAATCACATCTTTTAAGTTTTCAAAAATGCTCAAATCGCTTGGTGGGAATTGACGGATTTTCAGAATATAAGATTCTTTTTGATTTTGAGTGATTTTTGGGATTAGTTCCAAATCTACAATTTCATCTAATAAAGACTTTAGGCTATCTCTACTAAACTTTCGATTATACATCGAAAAGTCTACAAAATTATTAGGTAATGCCTCTTCTACAATATTTGCTTGGGTACTATCAAATAACACGAAAGAAAGTTTTGGACTATGATAATCACAAACAATTACAAGTCTATTCGGAGAGTTGATATCAGTTAAATAATCATTAATTATTTTAAATTGAGTTTCGCTAATTGATGGGAAATAGTTAGAATCTGGCTTATTTAGAGAATCTAAGCTGCTTTTTACGGAGTTTTCCAAAGAGACAAAAAGCTTTTCTTGATATTGTTGACCATTGATATTTACGGACACCAAATAATTCGATTGATTACTGTCTTTGTTTTCTTCTTGGTAAGATAAATTAGTAAATTCAGTATTAGGTAATATTGATTTCGAAAGTTTAGAAAGGATATAATTATAAAGTTCAGTATCTGATTTTTTGGTTAATTCATTCATATCAATTACCACCACTTGATTACTTTCTTTCAATATGTCGGATGGCTCTTTGCTATTTTTCAAATCAAAATTCATCTGTTCAACGACCATCTTTTCACGTTTGAGGGCACCTGCAAGTGTTTCAACATTAAAATTAGCTATTTGTTGTTTGTATTCACCATAGGCCGAATTCGGAATCTTTTCTTCTAATATTTCAGGGTAGTAAGTTTTGATAAAAGCGTAATTTTTATCAGTCAAATAAACATAAACAGAAGTATTTTTATTTAACGAAAAAGTAGAATTTGAGTTTGTAATTGTATAAAATTTCCCATCAATCTTTGAATCCTCCAAAGATTGGTTAACCAAGTTTAACCAGTCAGTTTTATTGAAACTGATAGATTTGTAGCTTTCTAAAAGTTTTTGTTGTTGAAGGGTTAGTTCTTCCGAATCGTTTATTTCTAATTTAGGTAATTCTTGATGGTTTTCGTATTTGACGCCTTTAAACTTAAATCCATATTTTAGTAGACGGTCTTTTTTGTTTCCTTTTGGAATTTCTGAATTAAAATTATCCGTTATTTTTTCTGGTTTAAATACGTCATTTGAAATCCTTGATAATTCGGCAATAA
>NZ_LXHX01000055.1:0-13142 GCF_001649495.1 Emticicia sp. MM
TTTTCTGGTTTAAATACGTCATTTGAAATCCTTGATAATTCGGCAATAAAATTTTTAAAAATTACAATTTGGTCAATTTCTTTCTGTAGATTAAAGTTAATTGTGGTTGAATTTTCAGGAAAACCAATGAATAAGCTTCGTTTTAGATTTTTTGAAAGCTTGGGTTCAAGTCGTATTTCATTGATTATTTTTTCAATTTTACTCGGTTCTGGTTGTATAACCAAACCATTTTTTTGCCAGACATTAATGATTGCATAAATACTATCTCTACTATTTTTGGCTGAAAAATCAAGTTCGATATTACTCAATTTCCCCAAAAATTCATTGATACCATTCTTTTGAGTGAAGATTTTAAACTGAGTGCTGTCAATAAGTATAATTGCCTTTCGTTTTTCAATTCTACTAATAAAAGGATTATACTCATTATTCACCACAAAAACTCTTTTTGCTGAGTGTTGGTCAATTAAATAGTCATTTATTGACTGAAAATCCTTGTTTGTGAGTCCACTTACGAAGGAGAAAACATGAATGTAAGTGTTAATGATAGATGAATCTATATCAAGTTCTGGAGGAATACTTTTTCGTATTGTATTAAGAAGGGTAAAGTTGGTATTGGCTTTTTGAGAGTACGATGAGCCATTGATATTGAAGCTTAAACAGTAGTTTTTTTTGTCCTTGCCCAATGCACTAGCCATTGGAAGTGACTCTACCAAAAGGTCATCTTGACTTTCATTGGTTTTTACTTCTTCAAGTTTAAAATTTTGAAAATTAAGGCTTGGCAATAACTTTTCTTTAATTTGCGTGAAGAGTTGTAGGTAAATTTCTTCTCTTGTTAAGTTTGGAGCTTCGTTTGAAACCAAGATTACATTTTTGCAAGAAGAAAGAATATCAATGTTACTTTTTAACTCAAACGTTTGATAAGATTGACTAATTTTCTCTGCATCTTCTTTTTCTAATAAACCCTTTTCTTGTAAATTATTAATGAATTTTAATTGTTCGTTTTTTAACGATTCGTAATTTTCATAAAAATAGTTTTGTTTGGCGGCATAAATAAAAAATCCGAAGTCTTTAATTAACTTTATCTGGTCTTTTTCTAACCATTTTATTAGGTCTTTATATACATTTTCATTAACTAGGCCTATGTTTTTTAATTCATTGGCCATCAAAGTATAGCTTTCTTTTGATACTTTGAGGTTTTGCGAAAGTCCGATAAATGTCAGTGGATTATTTACGTTTATATTTCCTTCAATTTCGGTTTTAAAGAACATCCTTTCTCCCAACATTTTTTCAGCTCTTTCTTTGATTTGTATCATTTCATCGGCTGAAGAACCAACATCTCTCAGTAATTCAAAAATGCCAATAAATCCTAAAATACCTGTCTTTGATTTAATAAGTGAGTCAGGTAGGTTTCTAATGCCCGCCAACGGAGAATTGTAAATTCTTTGGTTCAACATTTTATCTTCATTATTGACTACTTTTAAAAAAGCATCTTTTCCAAATTCACTAATGAATTGTTTTTCTTGAAGATTATTCAGAATATTTTCTAACTGTTGATTGGTAAGTTTTTGAGCGAAAGTAAAATTTGTAGTTAGTAAGATAAAAAGTAGTGAGAATATTCTGTTCATTTTTCGTATGTTTTAATACCAAAAATAGATGAGTAATTCTAAATAACCTACTTTTAACAACATAAAAAAATCGCCATTAACAATAGCGATTTTTAAGTCTTTATACACGATGATTCTTACTCTGTGACATCAAGATGTATCTTTTTTGCCTTTAGAGTCAATAATAAATTCTTGTTTTTTTCTAATTAATAAGCTTTGTTTCTATTCAATTTTACTTTTAAGGTAATATATTCAAGATGTTGCTCGCCTAGACGAGATTTTATCACTAGAACTATTGGACTAGCCCAATGAATGAATACTTTGGTTTGGATTTAATTTTTTTAACTAAATTTTTGCTTCAGAAATGATTCGATAAGTTGTTTTGGGTTCATTTCTTTTAAAACCAGCACATTTACTGAAATTATTAATATCTCATTTCAGTGAATTTATGGTTTGTGTTCTTGACCTGTACCAAATCTTATGCCAAAAAAATTATTTAGCGGTATCAAATTTTGAAAAGGCAAAGTGAGAATAGGTAAATACTCAAATAATTACCGAAACAATTTGATGGTCTTAAGAAGTTAAATTTAAAAAATGATGATTAAGACTTCTACTAAAAAGGAATCAAACTCACAAAATCACATTAAAATTCAGTGGTTTTATGATTAACAAAATTTAAAATAACATTCAAGCCTAATTAAAGATTGCCATTAAACATATACAAGCTAAAATTAATAATGAAATTATTTTTTTTGTTTTTGATGATAATAAAGGATTTTGATTTGGTGAAATTTGAGTAGAGTAATTTTTCATTTTGGGTAACGGTAACGGTTATAGGAAAGATATTTTTTACTGTAAATTTATGTACAATTCTATAAACTTTCAAAATGTTTTGAAAGTTTATTCTTTACAAAAAGAGATAATTATAAACTTAAACCAATTATTATTTTGTCATTGCCACACGATTAAGTTAATTTTGTGCTTTGACCAAAGAACAAAATTGTAAAAATGCCAAATACAGAGTCAATACTGAGAATTGCCCTCCAAAAATCAGGTAGATTAAGTGAGGATTCGTTTAGATTATTCAAAGAATGTGGGATTAAATTTGAAAGTGGTACTGGAAAATTAAAAACTTCCTCTTCAAACTTTCCTGCTGAATTTTTGTTTCTCAGAGATGATGATATTCCAGGATACGTAGAAGATGGAGTTGCTGACATAGGAATTGTTGGTGAAAACGTATTTGTTGAAACTAATCGTAAGGCTGAGGTAACCTACCGACTAGGATTCTCAAAATGTCGATTGTCTATTGCCGTACCAAGAAGCGTTGAATACAAAGGCGTTAACGATTTCAACGGAAAAAGTATCGCTACATCTTATCCTAGAATATTAGGCAATTATTTGAAGGAACAAGGAGTAAAAGCTGAAATTCATGAAATCAGTGGCTCTGTTGAAATTGCTCCAAGTATTGGTTTAGCAGAAGGGGTATGTGATATTGTTAGTTCGGGGAGTACACTTTTAAGTAATGGTTTGAAAGAGGTTGAAACAATCTTCCGTTCGGAAGCTATTTTGATTTCTAATAAGAAATTACCAAAATCAAAAATTGATACACTCAATAAATTATTGTTTAGAATCAAAGCGGTACAAACGGCTCAGAATTATAAATATATTTTGTTGAATGCACCAAATGATAAGTTGCAAGATATTATCAACTTAATTCCGGGTATGAAAAGTCCAACTATTGTACCTCTAGCAATGGAGGGTTGGAGTTCGTTACATTCTGTTTTAGAAGAAAATCAGTTTTGGGAAAATATAGAAGCAATTCGTGGAGCTGGTGCAGAGGGAATATTGGTAATTCCAATTGAAAAAATGATTTACTAAAATCAATTTAAAAAAGTTCTAAGCATTGCTTAGCAATAAATAAATGAATATTATTTCGTTTCCACAACGCTCAGAATGGAAGAACTTGCTTGCAAGACCAGTGCAAGAAATGGCCGAAATTGAGCAAAAGGTACTTCCTATCTTACAAAAAGTAAAGCATGAAGGCGATTCGGCATTAAAAGAGTTTGCTTTAAAATTTGATAAGGTTGAGCTAAATAACTTTCAAGTTTCACAACAGGAAATTGATGCTGCTGAGGGGCTTCTTTCTTTCGAACTGAAGGAAGCAATTGGACAAGCATACAACAATATTTATACATTTCATCAATCACAAAAACAGTCACCCGAGGTTATCGAAACAATGGCAGGGGTGAAATGCTGGAGAAAAAGTGTAGGTATTCAAAAAGTTGGATTTTATATTCCAGGCGGAACAGCTCCATTGTTCTCTACCGTTTTAATGTTAGGTGTTCCTGCACAAATTGCTGGTTGTGAAGAAAGAATACTTTGTTCTCCAAGCAATCATCCTGCAATTTATTATGCAGCTAAATTAGTTGGTATTACAAAGGTGTATCGAATTGGTGGGGCACAAGCTATTGCAGCAATGGCTTATGGCACTGAATCTATTCCACAAGTATATAAGATTTTTGGCCCTGGAAACCAATATGTTACTGCTGCTAAACAGCTATTAAGTAAAGAAGGTGTAGCGATAGATATGCCTGCTGGACCTTCAGAAGTGGCAGTGATGGCAGATGATTCTGCAATTCCTTCTTTCGTAGCATCTGATTTACTTTCACAGGCCGAACATGGGACTGATAGTCAGGTATTATTGGTTTCTACAAGTAAGAAATTTGTTTCAGCAGTAAATCTTGCAGTTTCAGGACAATTAAATAGACTGCCAAGAAAAGATTTAGCTTCTAAAGCTATTGAAAATTCTAAGATTATTTTGTTGGATAACCAGCAAGATTGCATTGATTTAATCAATGAATATGCTCCTGAGCACCTAATTTTAGCCGTAGAAAACTACAATGAGGTAGGAGAAAAAATTATCAATGCAGGTTCTATCTTTTTAGGAAATTACACACCTGAATCATGTGGAGATTATGCATCGGGTACAAATCATACATTACCAACCAACGGTTATGCTCGTGCTTATAGTGGTGTTTCGGTTGATAGTTTTGTAAAGAAAATTACTTTCCAAGAAATCTCTAAAGAAGGTATTCTTAATATAGGTCGTACAGTTGAACTAATGGCCGAAGCAGAATCTTTAGAAGCTCACAAACGAGCGGTGTCTTTGCGTATGGAGAGTTTAATAAATTAATATTTGCATGGAAGTAATTTTACACTGATTACCAAATACGATAATGAATATTGAAAATGGTACTTTCTTAGTAACTGGTGGTGCATCTGGTCTTGGATTAGCCACTGCTCAAATGCTAGTTGATAATGGAGCAAATGTAGTTTTATTAGATGTAAATATTGATGCTGGACTAGCTGCTGAGAGACAATTAGGTACTAAAGCAAAATTTATTCAAACCGATGTTTCTAATGAAGCACAAGTAAGTGAAGCAATAGATTGGGCTGTTAGCAATCATGGTAGTATAAGCGGTGTGGCAAATTGTGCTGGAATTGGCCCAGCGATGCGTGTTGTTGGAAAAAATGGTCCACATGCACTTGATTTATTTGCTAAAGTAATCAATGTAAACCTTGTTGGTACATTCAATGTAATTCGATTAGCTTCTGCTTCCATGCAAAATAATGAACCCAATGAATTTGGAGAAAGAGGTGTAATTATCAATACTGCGTCAGTTGCTGCTTATGATGGTCAAATTGGGCAAGCTGCATATTCGGCCTCTAAAGGTGGAATCGTTGCAATGACACTACCAATTGCTCGTGAATTAGCAAGAGTTGGCATAAGAGTAATGACCATAGCACCCGGTATTTTTGAAACTCCTTTATTAATGGGAATGTCAGAGGAGGTTAAGAATTCATTAGGTCAGCAAGTTCCATTTCCTCCAAGATTAGGAAAGCCATCTGAATATGCTTCATTAGCCAAACATATATTTGAAAATGTGATGCTTAATGGAGAAATCATAAGATTAGATGGTGCTATTAGAATGGCAGCTAAGTAATTCAAGAAATGATATAATGAAAAAAGGTGTGAAGTATACTTCACACCTTTTTTGTTTTATTTAGTTGAAAACTTATAAATGGTTGTCGTTTGATAAGTTTCGTTTGGTTTCAAAACGGTAGTTGGAAACTTCGCTTGATTTGGTGAATCTGGGTAATGCTCAGTTTCTAAACAAAATCCTGTACGGAATTTATAACTAACACCTTTCCCTTTTGCTTTTCCATCTAAGAAATTCCCAGTGTAGAATTGAATAGCTGGTTCGGTAGTGAAAACTTCTAAAACTCGACCTGAATTAGGTTCATAAACACTTGCAACATTTTTTAATTTATTGCTTGTATCCGTAAATACCCAACAATGGTCATACCCTTTTCCATATTTAATTTGAACATCTTTAGGGTCATTTATTCTTGCCCCAATTTTGAATGATTTGGTAAAATCAAAAGGTGTACCGGCTACGGCTTTTAACTCACCTGTAGGAATAAGTGTTTCATCAACTGGTAAGAATTTATCAGCATTCAGAATTACTTCGTGGTCAAGTACTTCTTTAGTGAAATCTCCAGTTAAATTAAAATAAGCATGATTAGTAAGATTAACCACCGTAGCTTTATCGGTTTTTGCTTGATAATCAATTTTCAGAGAATTATCTTTTTGAAGCGTATAAATTACTTCTACATCTAATTTACCAGGATAGCCTTCTTCTCCATCTGCAGAAGTATAAGTTAATTTCAATTGTGGTTCTTCGCCGTCAATGGGAGTAGCGTTCCATAATACTTTATCAAAGCCTTTTTTACCACCGTGGAGTGCATTTACACCATTATTTTGAGCAAGTGTATAGGTTTTGCCATCAAGTGTAAATTTGCCTTTAGCAATTCGATTACCATATCGGCCAACTAATGCACCAAAGTAAGGAGAAGCTTCCAAATAATCTTTCAACGAATCAGAGCCAAGAGCGATATCTACATATTTACCATTTTTATCAGGAGCAAGCCAGTTTGTAATAATTCCACCATAGTTGGATATTTTTACAACCATACCATTCGCATTTTTTAAAGTATAAAGCTCTGCTTTTTCACCTGTAGGTAAATTCCCAAAATCAACTTTTTCAATACTTTTTATTGCTGAAGTTGTGGAGTCTTGTGTAGTTTCTGTTTTTTTTGAGGTACAATTTTGAAATAAAAGTGCACTGCAAAGCAGCAAACTTAGGGCCTTCAATTTCATAGTTTATTTGAATTTAAGATTGAATAAATAGAATGAAGCTCTAAGTTAGTACATATAATTAATTGAAGCCAAATTTTAAGTTCTTAAATCTGTCGCCAACTTGAAAATTGATGTCTATAATCAAAAAAACCTCGTTTATTACCATTGGCATTTAAAAAAACGAAGTCTAATGCATGGGCTTGGGTCTCAATTACACAGAAGTTTTCTCTGGCAAAGCTCAGCAATTCATTAGAGACATCTTTCCTATTTAAATCAATTAATTCGGGAATTTCTATAAAATTCCCCGATTTTGCGGCAGTAGTATAGCATAACTTGCTTTGTAAGCGAGCTTTAGACCAAGCATTTTCAGAAAATTCATCTTGATGATGAATAAATGCTTTTGCGTAAATCCTTAGCTGTAATTTTAATTCATCATTGTAGAAAAGCCAGCTTACGGAATTATTTTTAGTTAAGTCATCAATTTTTTTTGACCTAATATCGGTGTGAAAGCATAAAGCTTTTTTTGCCAAAATTACATTTCTCAAAACTACTGTTCTTTGTTCTGGAAAGTGCTCATTGATTGTGGCAATAACTCCATGATGAAATGGTGCTTTGTATGAATGAACCGAATCATTAAGTAATTGCCAAATTTGTTTTTCAATTTCCTCTAAATCGTTTCCTAAAAAAATCTCACGCATTAGTTCTTCTCTTTTTTAGAAAAACTATTTGTTTTAGAAAAAGTTTTTTCAATAAAAAAATCCTGACAACTTATTGGTTATCAGGATTTTAGTGGAGACGCAGAGAGTCGAACTCTGGTCCGAACATGGCAATCGTCGAGCCTTCTACATGTTTAGTCGGTCTTAATTTTCGAGAAAAGCTCGGTGTCCGACGTACCAAGACTGTTCCTTAGAAACCTAAATACTAATTACCAGCAAGTTCCCCGCAAGTAATCGCCTCTGCATTGTCGACACCCCGAACTCCTCAGCGGCAGAGGTTAGCCGAGGCGGGATGTGGCTAAATGTTTAATTCACTCCGGAATTAAGCAGCCATGGCATACGAAGTATTGCCAGTTATTTTTTGGAAGAATTTTTGACAGGAGATT
This sequence comes from Emticicia sp. MM, assembly GCF_001649495.1. NCBI lineage: Bacteria > Pseudomonadati > Bacteroidota > Cytophagia > Cytophagales > Leadbetterellaceae > Emticicia > Emticicia sp. MM. Next base: position 7,907 of record NZ_LXHX01000055.1, read on the forward strand.
CTACCAACTCCCGACATGCTTATACTCGCAACCACTCACGCCGTCAAAACCGGTCGTCCCCAGTTGCATTGTATGAATGCAAAATTAATGGTTTTAGTTCAAATCCCCAACTAAAACTTCATTGAAAGACCAATTCGTTTTCTTGGAATATCAACTTCCATTACTTTTACTTGTACTTTTTGATGAACCTTAACTACTTCATTGGGGTCTTTAATGAATTTATTAGACATCTGCGATACGTGTACTAAACCATCTTGATGAACACCAATATCTACAAAACATCCAAAAGCCGTAATATTGGTTACAATTCCTGGAAGAATCATACCTACTTTTAGGTCTTCCATTGAATGAACATCGGCCGAAAACTCAAATGCTTCAAGGGCTTCACGAGGGTCACGACCTGGTTTTTGTAATTCTGATAAAATATCATTTAGCGTAGGAACTCCAACCGTTTCGGTGACATAATTCTTTAATACAATTTTTGATTTAAGCTGCTCATTACCAATTAATTCTGAAACCTTAACACCTAAATCTTTGGCCATTTTCTGTACTATTGCATAAGTTTCTGGGTGCACAGCTGAATTATCTAATGGGTTTTCAGCTCCTCTAATTCTAAGAAATCCTGCACATTGTTCGAATGCTTTTGCACCTAAGCGTGGTACTTTTTTGAGTTCTTCTCTTGAACTGAAAGCACCATTTTTTGCACGATATTCTACGATATTTTGTGCCAATGAAGGGCCTAATCCTGAAACATAACTCAATAAGTGTTTACTGGCGGTATTTAACTCAACGCCAACTAAGTTTACACAACTTTCTACTACTGAATCAAGACTCTCTTTCAGCATTTTTTGTTCTACATCATGCTGATATTGGCCAACACCAATTGATTTTGGGTCAATTTTAACCAATTCTGCAAGTGGGTCCATTAATCTTCTTGCAATAGATATGGCTCCTCTAACGGTTACATCTTTATTCGGAAATTCATCGCGAGCAATGGGTGAAGCCGAATAAATAGAAGCCCCTTGTTCGGAAACAACATGAACTGCAACTTTCAATGAACCGTTGGATGCTTTAATGAGGTTTTTTATAAAAGCCTCTGTTTCTCTGCTCGCAGTTCCATTTCCAATGGCAATGGCATCTATTCGATATTCAAGTATTAATTTTTTAACAACTGCTTCTGCTTCAATTTTCTTATCCATTGGATAAATTACTGTATCGAACAATAAATCTCCTTGTTCATTCAAGCATACAGTTTTACATCCAGTTCTAAATCCGGGGTCTATGCCTAATACTCTTTTCTGCCCCAACGGAGAAGCTAGAAGCAGCTGACGAAGATTGGTTGCAAAAATCTTTATTGCTTCACTATCAGCTCTTTGCTTAGAAATATTACTAAATTCAGTTTCGATACTCGGCTTCAATAAACGGTCATACGAATCACTGATAGCTTGTTCTACTTGCTCTTTAGCTTCAGGTAAGCCGCGTAGATAAATACGGTCGAGGGCATCTACGCCACGTTCTACTTCAATTGAAATATCAATCGAGAGAATACCTTCTTCTTCACCACGGCGAAGTGCCAATAGGCGGTGAGATGGAATTTTTGAAAGCGGTTCGGAGAAATCATAATAATCTTGATATTTAATTCCTTCTTCTTTTTTGCCTTTTTTAACTTTAGAAGTAATAATTGCTTCACGTTCGAATAGTTTGCGAACTGCATTTCTGGCTTGAATATCTTCGTTAATCCACTCTGCCATAATATCTCTTGCACCTTGAAGAGCATCATTCACATTTTCTACTTGCTCATTTAGGTATTTTTCAGCAATTGCTTCAATATTTCTGTCTTTTTGAGCAAAAATTATTTTAGCAAGTGGTTCAAGGCCCTTTTCAATAGCTATTATCGCTCTCGTTTTTCGTTTTTGCTTGTAAGGGAGATATAAATCTTCTAGTTCGTTTAGGTAAAGTGCATTTTTGAGTTTATTTAATAACTCAGGTGTCATTTTACCTTGTTCTTCAATAGATTTTATGATTGCTTCACGGCGTTTATCCGCTTCTTGAAATTTATTGTATAATTCTTTGGTATTAGCAATTTGTACTTCGTCCATGCTACCAGTCATTTCTTTACGGTATCTAGAAATAAATGGTACTGTTGCTCCTTCTTCGAATAAATTAATGGTATTTTGGATACTTTTTTCGCTCACACCTACTGTTTGAGCAATAATTTGAATTTGTTTTGGAGTCATCTTTCCAACCTTTTATATGTATTCTGAATCTTATCTTTGTAAAACTAATTCACAAAAATCTAATTAAATTATGAAAATTCAATTTCTTATCTTAATGATTCTTTCCACATTATTTTTGTTAAATTGTGAAAAAGAAAATGAAGTGTCTGTTAATCAGGCATCTATGGGCGATTATACAATCAATTACGGTACAAGTTTTGGTATGTGCGTGGGGCCTTGTAAAAAAGAATTAAATATAGCTAACTCCGATTTGTTGTTTACTGTTTATTATAATGAGGGTAGGGGTGCTGTGGGAGGAAATCCAATTACATATAAAGAAGTTCTTGATGCGGATTTTCAGAGTACTATTACGAAGAATCTTAATTATGAATCCTTTAAAAAATTAAATGAAGTTATCGGTTGTCCGGATTGTGCAGATGGTGGAGCCGAATGGGTAGAGATTGTCAAAGGAGATTCGAAATACAAAGTAACCTTTGAATACAATAAACCACCAAAAGAGATTGAAACTTTAGTAAAAACACTAAGAGAGAAAAAAGAATATTTTGAGCAAAAATACATAAAATAACTATGAAATAAACCCCTCAAGCTTAATCCTTTGAGGGGTTTATCTTTTGTTTAGCTTTTCTTCCATTTTGTAACATTTCGGAAAAAATTGACTTTTCGTGTATATCATCAAGAATAATTGCTTCTTGGATTACTTCTATAAACAAAGCTTCTTTTTCTTTAAAATCACTAATATTTTTAAACGTAATGCCATGAATAAACTTTCTATTCTTATTTTCTAGAATATTTTGCTCATTGGATAGCTGAAATCCTCTATGAAATCCAACTTCAATTCCTTTATCATTTTTTAGTACATTGAAATAGCACAATTCATTTTTAACGCCAAACATAGCTGTATTATACAAAAACCTCTCCTTCATTTTAGGATGCGTATTCAATACACAATTTCTTAATTGAGTAAGTAATAGACCTATATCTGTATTTTGACTTTCAATAAAATCTTCAATAGAAATGTACCTTTCCATAAAAAAAATTAATTTTTCTTGATTAAAGAGCCTAAAATCATTCCGCTAATGCTCGCAAGCAAACCCCAAATCATGGATGGGATTTCAGATTCATAGAATTCAAAGAGCGTCCAAACACTTGTGCCCAGAGTCATTGAGAGAATCGCTCCAAGTGCATTTGCTTTTTTCCAGTATAGGCCAGCCACCAGTGGAATAAATAGGGCAACTAAACTTAAAGCAGACGATTCGCCAACCAATTCATAAATTTCTGCCTTGTATAAAGATAAAGTAACACTCAGAGCTGTAATGGCAATTGATGACATTCTCATAGTTTTGAGCAATTGTTTATCTGAAATTTTGTGTCCGTAGAGTGGTTTTATTAAATTTTCACCTAAAACTGTTGCTGGGGCTAAGATGGCTCCACTACAAGTACTTAAAATGGCAGAAAGTAATGCTCCAAAAAAAAGAATTTGCATGCCTAAACTTGTGTGTTTTAGTACTAAAAATGGAATGAGCATTTGAGAATCTCCATTTTTAATGTCTGGGTACAAAATACTTCCACATAGTGCAATGACAAGTGGCATAGAAGCTACTGAAAGATACATAAGGGCAGACCAATAGGCACTTCTTACGGCAACATCTGCATTTTTGGCTGATAACGTTCGTTGAAATACATCTTGTTGAGGAATTGAACCCCAACCGATTGTAATCCATGCTGCAAAATAGCCAATCCAACTATTGAAGGAATTATCTTTTGGAGTAAACCTAAAAAAATCTTTTGGGGTATCCATGAGAATTTTTTCTGTTCCCCCAACTTCATAAAGCATTTCTAGCATTAGTAATAATAGACCAATAACAATTATTACCGTTTGAATGGTATCTGTAATAGCAACAGACCACATTCCTCCAACATAAGTATAAAACAGTACGACTGATGCACATATTAAAATTCCCCAAACAAATGGCACATTCGCTATTGATTGCAGGACGATAGCCAATGCGACAAGTTGTGCAGCAATCCAGCTAAAATATGACGGAATCATAAAAATTGCTGAAATCCATTCGACTTTTTTATCATACCTGATGCGGAAGTAATCACTAAAAGTTAAAATATTTAGTTTATAAAGTGGTCTTGAAAAGAACATTCCTATAAGTAACAGACATAAAGCTGCTCCGAAAGGGTCTTCAATTACACCTAATAGGCCATTATCTACAAATTCTGATGAAGCTCCCATGACAGTTTCCGAACCAAACCAAGTGGCAAATAAACCTGAGGCAACAACGTATGTAGGCATTTGCCTGCCAGCTATTGTAAAATCTTTTGAAGTTTTTACATTCTTTGATGCATACCAACCAACCCCAATAGTTATTAATAAATAAAGAATTATAAAGCAAATGAGCATTTATTTGGTTTATTTAATTTTTTGTTTTTAGTTTTATGCAAAAATCATAAAAAAACTCATTAAAAATGTGACTTTACACTTATTTTAGAGTCAATATTTATATTTTTCTTAATAACAACCCAAAAATAATTACCTAAGCTGTGACCCACCTAATTGAACGTTTTACAGAAATTCTAAGAAAGGGGAAGTACAATACACAAACGATAGCTGCTTATCGGAATGCTATCTTTGTATTTTACAATCATTTTAGAGATTTGCCCCAAAGTAAAATTACGGAAGAACTTATTGCCGCTTATCTTATTGACCTCGGTGAAAAGAAAGGTGGAAACGCTGATGCTGCTCTCCAAGCAGGAAAAGCCATCAAATTATTTTATGAGGTAATTTTCAATCGTAAGTTAGGTATTAAAGCAAACGGCGAATCTAAAGCTGAAAGTTTACCGGAAATTTTGACCGAAGATGAAGTTAAAAAACTAATTTCAGTCTTAGAAAATCTCAAGCATAAAGCTTTGATGTCAATTATTTATGCAGCCGGATTGAAATTGAGTGATGTTCTAAATTTGAAAGTTACGGACATTAATTTTAATAAACG
>NZ_LXHX01000056.1:0-12918 GCF_001649495.1 Emticicia sp. MM
GATGTTCTAAATTTGAAAGTTACGGACATTAATTTTAATAAACGAGAAATTAAAGTGCCACCTTCTAAATCAGAAAAGGGTAGAACTTTAATGTTACCCAAAAAGTTGATGCCAATTTTATATGCCTACATTGAAAAATATCAACCGAGTGAATTATTATTTGGAGGAGAGAACGGTAAAACGTATAGCCCAAGGAGTGTGCAATTAGTTTTTCAACAAGCACTTGCGAAAGCAAAAATTGAAAAAGATGCTTCTGTACACACTCTCAGACACAGTTATGCTGTGCATTGTTTAGAAAGAGGTATGGATATACATTTATTACAAGAAATTTTAGGACATAAATATCTTCAAACGACTTCGATTTATAACCAAATTGCACAAATTGAGTTGGTAAATATTAGGAGTCCTTTTGAAGACCTTGAAATATAGTAGAGCTGAGTATTGGGAACTTAATTTTCAATACTCAGCTTTCAGTTTTAATCTTCCATACTTGCTTCTTTGAGAACAATATTTTTTTTCTTCAATGAATTTGCCTCTAAGCTATCCAATTCTTCTCTATTTCTTGTAATATCAATCGCGGTGTATATGGCGTGTAACATCGAAGACTCATCAGCTTGGTTTTTTCCTGCAATGTCATAGGCAGTTCCGTGGTCAGGTGACGTTCTAACTTTTGGTAGCCCCGCTGTAAAGTTAACACCATTCTCAAATGCAATCATTTTAAAAGGCATTAAGCCTTGGTCATGGTACATTGCTAAAACGGCATCATAATTTTTCCAAGCAGAAGTTCCAAAAAAACCATCGGCTGGAAATGGCCCGACAACCAAGTCACCTTTTTTCTTACACTCAGAAATAGCTGGAATAATAACTTCATTTTCTTCATTCCCCAAAAGTCCATTCTCACCTGCATGTGGATTTAAACCTAATACAGCAATTTTGGGCTTTTGAATTCCAAAGTCTTTAATAAGAGAAGATTTTATTTGTGCTATTTTGTTGATAATCAATTCTTTATTTAAAGCAGATTTCACTTGTTCGAGTGGTATGTGGGCGGTAGCAACGCCAATTTTTAAATTTTCACTTACCATAAACATGAGTTCATCTTTTACTTCAAAGGCATTGGCAAGAAATTCTGTATGCCCAGGAAATTTGAATTCATCACTTTGAATATTGTGTTTATTAATAGGGGCAGTTACCAAGGCATCAATTTTTCCGTTTTTTAAATCTTCAACGGCTTTTTTCAAAGCTTCAAAAGCTAATTTCCCAGCTTCTGGACTAACAATACCTGGTTGTACTTCCAAAGCCTGGTCATTCATGCAGTTAATAACATTTACCTGCTTATGATTAATCTGCTCGATTTTATGAATGGTAAAAAATTGCCAATCTTTCATTTCAAGAAGCTGTCGGTATCGGTTAATGATTTTGCTTGAACCGTAAATCACCGGAGTACAGATTTTATTAATTCTGTTACTACCCACTGCCTTTATGATAACTTCAGGGCCAATTCCGTTAAAATCGCCAATACTAATGCCAATGATTGGTTTTTTATTTTCGCTCAATTTATTTGAAGTTTAAATGAATTCTAAAAAATAATGTTTTTTATGCTGAAATTCGCTTTAAGTCTCAGCATGAAAGAGTAAATTTGCTGCAATTTACTTACAAATAAATAATAAAAAAAGTACTGTGAAGACAAACAATAATACGAGTAGAGGTTCGGTATTAATTGCTGATGAAATGCATCTTAGTTTAATTCCGATGCTCGAAAAAATAGGTTTTCAACCTGATTATCAACCAAAAATTAGCAGACAAGAAATCATTGAAAAATTAGGTAATTATGTTGGTTTAATCATTAGAAGTAAAACATTTGCTGATGCCGAATTATTGAAAAATGCGTCCAATTTGAAGTTTATTGGAAGGGCAGGTGCAGGATTAGACTTGATTGATATTGAAACCACAGAATCGAAAGGTATTCAGATTTTTGCGGCAAATGAAGGAAATCGAGTAGCTGTGGCGGAGCATGTAATTGGAATGGTTTTATGTTTAATGAATAATATTTTAATTGCAGATAAAGAGGTCAGAGCAGGAATTTGGCAAAGAGAAAAGAATAGGGGGTATGAATTATTTGGTAAAACAGTCGGTATCATTGGTTACGGAAATAATGGCTCTGAAACCGCCAAAAGATTTAAAGCTTTCGGTTGTAAAGTGCTTGCATACGATAAGTACAAAAGTGGTTTTGGAGATGAGTTTGTAAAGGAAAGTACTATAGAAGAGATTTTTGCCGAGGCTGAAATTCTCAGTTTACACATTCCACTTACAAGTGAAAGTAATAAAATGGTTGATGCAGGTTTTCTTGATAAATTCAGTAAAAATATCATTTTTATTAATGCTGCCAGAGGTGAAATTGTCGTTTTGGAGGATTTGCTTAGTAAATTGTATGAAGGTAAAGTTTTAGGAACATGCTTAGATGTACTAGAAAATGAAAAACTACAAAAACTTTCAGACAAACAAAAAGCAGTATTTGAAAAATTAGCTGAATCAAATAAGGTAATATTTACGCCTCACATTGCTGGTTGGACTTTTGAATCTTATGAAAGAATTAATCAAGTATTAATTGAAAAAATATCTCAATCGTTTTGATTCTCCTACTCAATAATTATTTTACATATGAAAAAAATAATCTTGCTTGGTCTTACCTGTTTTTTTGCAGTGTTTCAACTATCTGCTCAATCCTTTTCGGTGAGTCAGAATAAGAGGTATCTAATGAAGGATGGTAAACCATTTGTTTGGGTAGGAGATACGGCTTGGGAACTTTTTCATGCCCTTGATAGAGATTCGGCAACTTACTATCTTTCTAAAAGAGCATCACAGGGATTTAACTTGATACAAGCGGTGGCACTTGCCGAATTAGATGGTTTGAATACTCCCAATGCGTATGGAGATAAACCACTGATTGATAATGACCCAACAAAACCCAATGAGTCTTATTTTAAGCATGTCGATTTTATTATTGATAAAGCTAATGAAATGGGCTTAAATATTGGTTTATTACCAACATGGGGTGATAAAGTCTTTAAAGATAAATGGGGAGTGGGTCCTGAAATATTTAATGCAGATAATGCCCGAATTTATGGGTTTTGGATAGCTAATCGTTATAAAAATCGGAAAAATATCATTTGGATTTTAGGAGGTGATAGAAATCCTAGGAAAAATACTGATGATGTAACTATTTGGAGGTCAATGGCTTTAGGAATTGTTGAGGCTTACGGTGGTAACGAGAATGTTATCATTTCTTTTCATCCTCAACCAAACCAATTTGGGGCAAGTGAATGGTTTCATCAAGATGGGTGGTTTGATTTTAATATGTTTCAAACAGGGCATTGCCGTGATAATGATGTATACAACAGAATAAAAAGTTCTTACGAAAACCCATTAATAAAACCAGTAATTGATGGTGAACCAATATATGAAGAGCATCCAGTTTGTTTTAATGCAAATGATTTGGGAACTACCAACGCTTATGATGTAAGAAAGGCTTTGTATTTAAATGTATTTTCTGGAGCATTTGGATTTACCTATGGTTGTCATGATATTTGGCAAATGTTTCGGCCGGGTGTTAAGCCAGTCAATGGTCCACATATTTATTGGCAAAAAGCACTTGATTTGCCCGCTGCCAACCAAGTGAAGTTTCTGAAAAAATTAATTGAGTCAAGACCTATTCTTGAAAGGATACCTGACCAAGATTTGGTTCTTGAAAACAATAATTCCGCATTTGAACGTATTCAGGCTACAAGGGGGGAGGGTTACGCTTTTGTTTATTCAGCAGTAGGAAAACCATTTACTTTGAAAATGGGTAAAATAAGTGGCAAACAAGTTAATGCTCATTGGTTTAACCCAAGAAGTGGTGAAGTGACATTTGAAGGTATATATGAAAATTTAGGTACTAAAAAGTTTACACCACCTTCTATCGGATATGGCCTCGATTGGGTTTTGATAATTGATGATATTTCAAAAAAATACTCCTTTAAATAAAAAAAGGTATGTTATATTACATACCTTTTTAATTTATTTTGATTCCTCCTCCTCGTCTTCTTCGTCCTCTTCCTCGTCTTCGTCCTCTTCCTCTTCCTCTTCCTCTTCCTCGTCTTCGTCTTCGTCCTCTTCTTCTTCCTCTTCATTACCTTCATAATTGAATCCATAGTTTTCATCAATGGCATTATCTATGCACAATTGGTCTAATGCTTCTATGAAGTCGTCAGGAGATTCGGTTAAAATTTCAAAATTGTTGATGTGTGTATATTCAACGCCATCTTCTTCAGAAGCTTCATAATCAAAGTAGAAGTCTTCTTCATTTTCAACATATTCAAGGCACAATTTCTCTAATTTTGTGGCAAATTTCTCTGTATCTTTTGTTTCAATCCAAAAATCAGTAACGTAAATCATTCCATCAACTGTAAAACTTGATTCTTCAGAGTCATCCCAAACACCCTCACTAAAGTCGAGACTTTCAACAGATTTAATAATCCAAGAATCATGACCATTGAAATCTTTGTTCATGACATAATCATAAGGAATATAGCAGTAACCCTTATCTCCCCAATCTTTACCCCAAGAATTTCTTACAATAAATACGTTATCAGGGTCTGAATATCCAACACAAAGCATCGCATGCCAGCCATGAGTCTCTCTGACATTATCTGACGGTTTAGGCATTGGAACTCTACCCTTATTTTTTGTAGCACTATCAAAAGATTGGAAAGTATTTAAACAAAAAGCTATTGGATAGCCTTCTGCAAGTGTATGTTTCCAAAGTTCTAAATCAGTTTCTATATACTCTGAATCAACAATTTTGAAGTTCGCCCCATGTTCATAAGCTGATTGGTCAGGTTCATATAAAATCATTTCTTCATCATTTGGCCAAAGTTCTTCTGAACATGCTCCATATTCTTGCAAACCTTCGATTGCTTTGAACATAATTGAACCAGAGTCTTTGTCTTGTTCTTCAACGAGCCATCTTGCGTTATAGTAAATATACAAACGACTCACATCTGAAGATTCTCCGTTTGTTCTTTTGGCTAAGTACTCGTACGCTCCAGCAAATGCATTAGCTACGCAACTATTGCCTACTTGCATTTCAACCTCAGTTAAATGCTCTCTCAAGTCAACTTTTGAAGGTAATTTATCAAATTTACCTGAAGATTTCTTTTTTACATCGGCGGGTATAGCACCTGCTCGATAGCCTCCAATCTTATTTTGCATATATTTAATAGGTGATTTTTGTATGGTTGTTATAGAAAATTCAAAATTATACTTTTATTCAAAAGGATAAAGTTAATTACGTAAAAAGTTTGAAGTGGATGTTATTATAGAAAATGTTGAAGGTGAAAAATTTTAAATAACTTTTGATTTGGGTAAAAAAAAAGCTATTTCTATGAATTCAATCTAGGTCTTATAAAAAAACTATGAATGAATCATTTAGAAATAGCCTAAGCTTATTTTAAGTAGATTATTGCCAAAGTTTTATATAAAAATCTTCTTTGGCTCTCATGGTTAACTCTTCTTCATCGGTTTCATCGAAATAGCCACATAAATGCAATACACCATGAATGACTACTCTTTTAAACTCGTGTTCGAAACTTACACCAAAATCACTGGCATTATCAGCAATTCTTTCAATACTCACAAATATATCTCCTTCAATTATTCCTTCATCTTCAGAATTATCAAAGGTGATAATATCAGTAAGAGTATCATGGTCAAGATACTCAAGATTTATCTGATGTAGGTATTCATCATTGCAAAAAACGTAGTTAATTTCAGATAATTTTAATCCTTCAGATTCAATTACTGATTTTATCCAACGCTTTGTTTTTATGGGATTTGGTACTGAAAAATCAATTCCTTCAGTATGAAAATTAATCATTTATACTTTTGTTTTCTTTTTTTCTAAAGTCATAATAAAAGATGGAAGTAAGATTAGGTTAGCAATCATACCCATCAATAAAGTAGTGGAAACTAAAGTACCCAAATAAACAGTTCCTTTGAAATTTGAAGCAGCAAAAATACCAAATCCAAAGAAAAGGATGATTGCTGTATAGAACATGCTTATACCCGTATACATGATTGTTTCAGTAATAGCGTGAGAGACCGTTTTTTTATGGTTTTTCATTTCATCCTTGAATTTTGTAAGGAAATAAATGGTACCATCGGATGAAATACCAAAAGCAATACTAAACACTAAAGTTGTTGTAGGCTTCAGTGGAATACCAAAATAGCCCATAACTCCAGCAGTAATAATGAGTGGCAAAATACTTGGAATCGTTGAGATGAGAATCATCCTTACATCAAAGAACTGGGTGGCCATAACTATACAAACCAGTATTATTGCCCAAATTGTACTTTCAATCAAATTTTGTAGCAAATAATCATTGCCTTTCATGAATACTACACCATTTCCAGTAATTTTTGCATCAATTTGTTGTTCTTTAGGAAGCCACTGCTGCGACTCTTTATCAAAATTGAAAATAGTATCAATTTTTGGTTGTAATTTTTCTACCAATTCTCTTATTCTAACAGTTCCAGCATCACCACATTGAAAACTTACACGTGTAAAACGTTTAGTGCTATCAATAAAAGGGGTTGCTAAATTTTCTTTACCTTTGACCGTACCTACATATTCAGCTAATTTTTGGAGTTCTAATGCTCCGGGAAGTTGGTAATATTTTGGGTCTCCTCCTCGATAGCCTTGATAAACTAATTTTATGGCTTCAACTAAAGAGATTGGATTCGTGAAATCTTCGTATTTAGCAAACTCTCTTTGCATTAGTTTGATTTTATTGAGTACCTGTGGATTTAGTACACCATTTTCTTTTTTTGTATCAATAACCACTTCAAATGGGACAATCCCGTGGAAATGTTTTTCAATAAACTTTAAATCTGCATAAATTGGGTCGTTTTGAGGTAGGTCATCTACTATGTATCCAATGGCCTTCAGTTGAAACATACCAAATCCGAATATAACTACCAATAGGCTAATAGAAGTGTATAGTGCTGTTCTACTATTATGTACAATATGATTTACAAAACGTAAAAACTTAGTGATATTTTTATTTTCAAGGTGGCGAACGTTCTTTGCACTTGGAGGGGCAGAATAACTAAATAAAATAGGAATAAGAATTAGTGAAATTGCCCAAGTTGACATGATACAAATAGCGGCAACTAAACCAAATTCCAATAATAGTGGGCTACCCGTAAAGTAAAAAACGAAGAAACCAATTGAGGTTGTTACGTTGGCTAAAAATGTTGTTTTGCCAATTTTCTCAATTGCTACCGCTAAAGCACGAATTTTGTCATTATGTTTGAGATATTCTTCTTGATATTTATTGACCAAGAAAATTGTGTTTGGAATACCAATAACAATAATCAGAGGTGGAATCAGGCCTGTCAAAATGGTGATTTTATATCCAAATAGCACTATGTATCCAACTGACCAAACAACTGAAATTAATACTAATAGGGCAGTATAAAGAACGGTTTTAAATGAACGGAAGAAAATATATAATATTCCAATAGTTACTAGAAATGCCAAAGCTAAAAATTTGGTCATTTCGGCAGATACTTTTGAAATAAAATTAGTTCGAATAAAAGGCATACCTGAGAAGTGAACTTCAATGTTATTTTTTACACCAAATTCACGAGCTGCAGCCTCAATTTCTCTACTTACGTTAATTCTTTCTTTACTATTTAATTTTGATTGTTGGAAAGTTACGGCCATCAAATGTGCTTCACCATCAGTGCTGTAAATAGTGCCTTTATAGAAAGGAAGTCTTTCAATTTTTGCTTTAACCGAATCAACTTCTGCTTGGGTAGTTGGTCTTTTTGAAACAAGTGGCGGGAAAATAAACTTCTTTTCAACGCTATCTTTCTGAATGCCAAATAGATTGGCGTTTGAAAGTACATTTTTTATTCCATCAATGTTTTTGATTTTTTTTGATAAATCATACCATTGATTGAAAACTTCTAATTCATAAATTTTATTGGTTTTAATAGCAATGACCATTACATTGCCATCTTCACCAAAGCGTTTTTTGAAGTCTTCGTAAAGTTTATAATTTTGGTCGCTTTTAGGTAATATACGAGCTAATTCATAAGACATAGCAATTTTTGACGCCATGTAACCCATGAATAGCGTTGTACAAAAAAGTATAAATAGCCAAGTTTTACGATTTTTGAGTATTAATTTCGAAAGGTTATACCAGAACATAAAAACGTTTTCAGTGTAAGTAAGTAAATTTTCTAATGGAAATTAATTTATCCACAAAAGTACTATATTTTTATGAAGTGACTAGCAAAAGCTTGCCATTATACCATCTAATTGTGCAAGAATATTTTATTTATTTAATTCTAATAACTTTTTTGCTGCTTGAATTGGTAGTATTTTTTCGTTCAATACCTGTTGTGAGATGTACTCAATATTATTTTTAACCGACTCATTTTCAAAAAAATGATTTTCAAGAAATTGCTTAATATAAGCATACATCCAACTTAAACTTTGTTCTTGTCGATTACTTTTCCAAAATCCACTATTTTTCATTTGTTTTTCATAATCTAAAATAACTTTCCATATTTCGCCTAATCCTGATTTTTCTAATGCTGAACAAGTAAGAACGGGAGGATACCATTGATTTTGGTTGGGTGGAAATAAGTGTAGAGCATGTACGTATTCCATACGTGCATTTTTTGATTTTTGAAGATTATCTCCATCAGCTTTGGTAATTGCTATTGCATCTGCCATTTCCATGATTCCCCTTTTTATACCTTGTAATTCATCACCAGCTCCTGATAACATCAAAAGAAGAAAGAAATCAACCATACCTTTCACTACTGTTTCTGATTGCCCAACACCTACGGTTTCCACAATTATAGTATCGAATCCGGCCGCTTCGCAAAGCAGCATTGTTTCTCTTGTTTTGTTGGCAACTCCACCAAGTGTATTTCCCGAAGGAGAAGGGCGAATGTAGGCATTGGAGTCGTGAGCCAATTCTTCCATTCTAGTTTTATCACCCATGATGCTCCCTTTGGTGCGTTGACTCGTGGGGTCAATTGCTAAAACCGCTATTTTTTTACCTTGTGAAGTTAAATATTTTCCAAATGATTCAATGAATGTACTTTTTCCAACTCCAGGAACACCCGTAATTCCAATTCTAATGGAGTTACCTGTGTAGGGGAGTATTCCCTCTAAAACATTTTGTGCGGTTTCGTTATCTCTTGGTAATTGGCTTTCTATCAAGGTAATCGTTCTGCTCAGAATGATTCTATTACCACTCAATACCCCTGAAATATATTCGTCTGCCGATAAACGCTTTTGCATATTTCTGAATTAATTTTATTACATTTGGTAAACAAAGGTATTAAACAAAATATTATTTAGTTCATAATATTCAATTCTATACTTCAAACCTAACCTATAAATTATTAATGAAAATTATTCTAATTGGTGCCACATCAGGAATAGGCCGTTCTTTGGCAGAATTATACGCTTCTCAAGGTCATGAATTAGTAGTAACAGGAAGGAGAGTTACTTTGCTTGAAGAATTAAAAAATCAATTCCCAGATAAATTAATTCATCCACTTGAAATGGATGTTGCAAAAATTGATGATGCTCGCAAATTGATGGATTCTTGTGAAAAACTACTCGGTGAAATTGATTTGATTATAATTAATGCAGGTGTTGGTTATCCTAAAGCAACTTACGAACAAGAAATCAATACAATTGATATAAATGTGAGAGGTTTTGTAGCTTTGGCACAATGGTCTTATAATTATTTTGCCAAAAAGGGTAGAGGTCAGTTAGTAGGTGTTTCTTCACTGGCTTCTCAAACTGGTAGTGCTTATTCTCCAGAATATCACGCTTCAAAAGCGTTTATGGCCAATTATATGTCGGGTTTAAGAATGCGTTCTGCTAAATACAACCCAAATGTTTATGTGACCGATATACGCCCAGGATATGTAGATACCCCCATGACCAAGCAAAATAAAGGTATGTTTTGGGTAGCAACGCCTGAAAAAGCAGCTAGACAGATTGCAAACGCTATTGTTTCTAAAAGAAAGGTAGTTTACATAACAAAAAGGTATATTATCATTGCCACTTTATTGAAAATATTACCAGAATGGCTATTGTCTAAGTTATTTTAACGAGTTTTCAGAAAACAGTCATCAATTAATTTTCTCAAGCATGAAAATAAAAATTATACTTTTGGGATTAAGTTTATTCGTCTTTTCTTGTAAAAATAATGAAGAGTTAGCAGTTTGCCAGCTTACTAAATTTATTACCGATTTTCCTGCAACAAGTACACTACATCATGATGTTTTAACATTAAAGGATAAGAGGGTAATCCAAATTTATAGTTATGATTTGAGAAATTATAAAGATACAGTTTCTCGTCAAAAAATTTTTTACGAGTATGATGCACTTGGGAAAGTATCAAAAATTAGAGATGAATCTGCTTCCAATAGAATTATTACCTTTGAATTTGTATATGAAAATGGTAAAGATTTTGCCGAGAAAATCATTCAAAAGGTTAATAACGTTCAAAATAATGTTATATCAGTAGAATATGATTCTAAAGGGAATCCTACTTCGGTTGAAAGTTTGAATTTGATAGGTGTGAATAGAACAATCGAGTATGATAATAATGGAAACCCATTCAGGGTAATTAGGTCAGATTTTGGTACGCTTCCAAGTGTAAATGAACACACTTTTGATGATAAACGTAATTTTTTTGCTGGAATTCCAGAAATTGGATATTATTGGCTTTTAAGACCGTTGTACAATTATATTCCGTTTGGTCCTAATAATATTGTTGGAACAAAATTTTATACAGTACAAAACCTAGATTTTAAAGAAGTACCAGATAACAGAACGGTTAGAGAAACGAATTATAATGAGCAAGGATTTCCAACTACAATGAATATTTTGCTTGAAAATCAAGGAAAGACTCTTTATAGTGCTTCAAAGTTTGAGTATAATTGCCAGTAATTTATGATTTGGTTCTAAGAAAAGCTTCTGCTACAATCATATCTTCGGGAGTAGTAATTTTGATGTTTTCATAAGCCCCATCAATCAATGAAATACTTTCTCCTGCAAATTCGAGTACACTTGCACAATCAGTAAAAAAGCTTTGTTCTTGTACTTCAAAGGCTTTTTTCATGAGGCTTAGGTTGAATGTTTGCGGAGTTTGAACCAATTTGAGCTTGGTTCTATCAAGAGCTTCACTCGATGAAGAATCATTTACAAACCTTACAGAATCTTTAACCCAAACACTTGTTACGGCGGTTCCTTTTTCATGAGCAACAATGAAAGAATTTTGAATTATTTCAAGATTTATCAATGGCCTAACTCCATCATGCACCGCAACGAGACCTTCGGAATGAATAGTTGATAAACCATTTTTTACAGATTGAAACCTTGATGCACCACCTTCAGTAATGCTAATAGAATCTTTTTTGGATTGAATTAACTCGTTAGTTTGAGAGATGTCTTCCCAATAAGAAATATCACTCTTGGGAAGCACTACAATTACTTGAATTTCAGGAATCTGTAAGAATTTTTCTACAGTATGAATAAGAATAGGCTTGCCGTTGAGTGGTAAAAATTGTTTAGGAATTTCACTTTTCATCCTTGATCCACTACCGCCAGCTACAATTATAGCAAAAAGTTTAGTCCCAAAGGGAAGTTTTGATAAAATGTTTTCTTGCATTTTTTTCTCCCCTTTGGGGGCTAATAATTATAGAATCAACATTACGTCGCCGTAAGTAAAGAATTTGTATTTTTCTTTGATAGCTTCATTGTACGCTTGCATCACTAATTCATGACCACCAAAAGCACAGGCTGTCATTAACAAAATAGATTCTGGTAGATGTAAGTTTGTTAATAATGCATTCGTGATTTTGAAATCAAAAGGAGGGAAAATAAATTTATCTGTCCAACCATTCTCAACTGGTTTTAAGTGATTACTTGCCGAAACCGATGATTCAATAGCTTTCATGGCTGTTGTACCGATTGCACAAATTTTTCCGCCATTATTAATTGATTGATTAACTATATCACACGTTCCGTCTGGAATAAAGAAGTTTTCAGAATCGGTTTTGTGTTTTGTCAGGTCTTCAACATCCACTTGTCTGAAAGTTCCGATACCGATATGAAGTGTGATTGGACAGAAATTCGTACCTTTTAGCTCCATTCTGCGTTGCACATTACGTGTAAAGTGCATGCCCGCAGTTGGAGCAGCAACCGCACCTTCGTGTTCAGCAAAAATTGTTTGATATCTTTCGCGGTCATCATCTGTAACCGGACGCTTAATGATGTCAATTGGAAGAGGAGTTTCTCCTAACTCATGGATAGTTTTCATCATTTCTTCATGCGAACCATCAAATAAAAATCTGATTGTTCGTCCACGAGAAGTTGTATTATCAATAACTTCTGCTACTAAATCACTATCACCAAAATATAATTTATTTCCTACACGAATCTTACGAGCAGGGTCAACCAATACATCCCAAAGACGCATTTCACGGTTTAATTCTCTTAGTAAGAATACTTCAATTTTAGCACCAGTTTTTTCTTTTGACCCATACAAGCGAGCTGGAAATACCTTGGTATTGTTAACAACCATTGTATCGTTTTCTCCAAAATAATCAACAATGTCCTTAAACATTTTGTGTTCGATTTTTTTGGTTTTACGATTTACCACTATCATACGACTACTATCACGTTGGTCATAAGGATGCATGGCTATAAGACTATGCGGGAGATCAAGTTTAAATTCTGAAAGTTTCATTCTGTTTATTTAACTACTGTTTTTACAGTATTTGTTATTCGCTGATGCTTGGGGTATTGAGTTTACAGCGTTTTTGTGAAGAATTATA
>NZ_LXHX01000057.1:0-20239 GCF_001649495.1 Emticicia sp. MM
TATTCGCTGATGCTTGGGGTATTGAGTTTACAGCGTTTTTGTGAAGAATTATATTAAAATCTACTTTTAAAGAATGCAAAGGTACAAAATCGAAGTAGGGGGTGTCAAGTGTTTTAATATAAATGTTTTATGAGAATTATCAAAAAAAATATTAAAAAAAATGAGACTCAGTATTATGAATCTCATTTTTGTATTTTAAATAGTGATTTTTCCTTTTAAATAGAGTCTTGCTTTACCTGCCATCAAAACCCTATCATTGACCAATTTACATTTTAAATAACCTTTACGCTCTGAAATTTGCTCGGCATTGAGTTCGGTTTTTCCTAATATATTCGCCCAGTAAGGTACCAGCTTCGTATGTGCAGAACCCGTAACTGGGTCTTCATCAATACCTGCACCTGGACCAAAAAATCTTGAGACGAAGTCGATTTTTTTAGATTTTGCTTTTGCGGTAACTATAATTCCCCTTGCTTGAATGTTTTTCAAAGCACTAAAATTGGGGTTTATTTCTTCAATATCTTTCTGAGAATTATAAATTAATAAGTAGTCATCGGATGCTCGATAGATTTCTTTGGGTGTTTTTCCCAATGATTCAATCAGCCCTTCTGGTGCAGCGGCAGGTTTGGTTTCTTGAACTGGAAAATCTAGTTCAAGCCATTTCCCATCTTTACGAACTTTTAATACTCCACTTTTCGAGCCAAAATTGATTATATCCTTTGAATATTTGAGTACATTAAAAATAACATAAGCTGTTGCTAAAGTGGCATGTCCACAGAGATTGACTTCAATGGCTGGCGTAAACCATCTGATATCAAATCCATCATTGGTATGAACAAAGAAAGCAGTCTCTGAAAGGTTATTTTCTAAGGCAATTTTTTGCATGACTTCATCAGATAACCATTCTTTTAGTGGTACAACTGCTGCTGGATTTCCACCAAATAGTTTATCTGAAAAAGCATCAACTTGGTAAATTGGTAATTGCATTGATGAAGTATTTTTGAATATTCTAGTTTTTTTTCAAGCTTATGTTTTGTTTACTCAAATAAAGCATCAAAAATATGATACTTAACAAGTAAATAATATTTTTTGAGTCAATTAAGCCTCTTCCAAGAGCATCATAATGATATGAAAGACTCAAAAAATTAATAAAATATTGGGTTGTTCCTGTGAAAACATTGGCTAATTGTTGAATTCCATCATAAATAATATAGCAAAACAAAGCACCAATGATAAATGCAATGATTTGATTATCAGTTATTGAAGATGACCATAAGCCAATACTTGCAAATGTTGCTCCTAGTAAAAGTAAGCCTAGGTAAGAGCCACTAACCGCAGCAGAATCAATGTTTCCTTTTGGACTTCCTAATTGATAAATTGAGTAATAATAAAGTAGGGTTGGGAGTAAGGCAATTGCAATGAGTAAAAAACTCGCTAAAAACTTTCCTATGATTATTTGCCACTCGCTCAAGGGTTTGGTAAATAATAACTCAATCGTTCCGGTTTTGTATTCTTCTGATAAAGACCTCATAGTAATGGCAGGAATCAGAAAAATAAAAATAAATGGTGTTAACTGAAAGAAATTATTCAAATCGGCATAGCCATAATCAAGTACATTTGAGTCAAAGAACCAAGTAAATAAGCCCACAATGACTAAAAAAACACCGATTACTATATAAGCAACTAATGAATTGAGAAAGCTATAAAGTTCTTTTTTTAATATTGAAAGCATCTTAAAATCCTTATTTTATTTTCACATAATTAGAAATCAATCTCAGGTTTTGAGTTTTTGACAATTGCTGACACCACTAACGAAAAAACAAACCCAAAAAGTACATATCCAATTACTGAGAAAATAAATGTTAAACCTGGCGTTGCAAATCTTGAAGCTATTTCCATAGCTTGGTCAATTTGTGCTTGTGAAAGGCCTTGATTCTCCATTTGCTCAATTTGTAATTCACGCATTTGTTGAATTATGGTTGTATCAATAAATTTTATATATATGTAATTAAACATGGCAGCAATCAAACCACAAACTGTGCTCATTAACGTACCTAAGCCAAGTCCTTCACTAAAATTGAGAAATTTGTCATTTAATGATTTATACTCTCGCAATGACATAATTATTCCAAATAGTAACAATATGAATGGAATCCAAGATAATGCTGGGTTTTTGAAAAATCCTGTAACGTATAATAATACGGTGTATATCATTATCATGATAGCGGTGATAATTCCCCATTTAAGAGCAATTCGAGCTGTTGAAGGTTTTTCCATTTTAGTTCAGAGTTAGGTTAATTTTAAGTAAAGCTAACGAAATCTTATGAAATCGTAAAAGTGTGTCTTCTAAATATTATTGATATAATTGTGATAGCAACTATTACTAATTGTTTTTTTACAACTTCATCTAAAAATACATACAGAGCAGTAGGAACTTCTTTGGCTTGTTGAAGTAAGATTTCATACTCCTGCAAACCAAAATTTTTAACATGTGTTTCTTTAATTTTTTCAATTCCTTTGATATTTTCCTGGACCCAAAGCATTATTGCGTGATTATTCCCATACGGTTTATCAATCAACTGAATGAATATGAAATATACAATTCCTGTGATTAGAGCGGCAATAAGATTTGTCATGAATCCAACCGAAAAACCTTCAGTGAATGTCAATACTCCTAAGTTATTTGCCCGATAGACCCAAACCGCTACAATTACAAAAATGATATTGATGCCAAAAGCTGGAATTTTGTATCGACCAAATGGACTTTTATCTAATCCATAATATTGTATGAGGGCAATGATAATACAGACAGCTGCCGCAATTGCACCATACGTTATTGAATACTTTAAAATTTTATTTTTCAACATTGTTGATATGTACTTTATGCTTGTTGATTACAGCAATTGCTTTCCCTTTTAATGTTTTACCAATAAATGGAGAGTTCTTTGCTTTAGATTTTATATCTTTTGTTTGATATTCCCACTCGTGTGTTGGATTAAAGATGGTTAAGTTTGCTTCTTCACCGATATTTACACTAACGGATGGTAATCTTAATAACTTACGTGGATTGCAAGTTATTTTTTCGATGAGTTTTTCAATCGGTAATTGTGAAAATTGATTAAGCGTGGCAAAGGTTGTTTCAAGAGAAATGATACCAAAATCGGCCATATCAAATTCAAGGTTTTTCGATTCTTCATCTTGTGGATTATGGTCTGAAACAACAGCATCTATTGTACCATCTGCTAGTCCAACTTTTAAAGCCTCAATATCATCTTGGGTTCTAAATGGTGGGTTTACCTTAAGATTTGTGTCAAAAGTATGTAAATCTTTATCAGTAAAAGCTAATTGATGAGCGGCAATATCACAGCTTACGGGAAGTCCTTTTTGTTTAGCTTCTCTGATTAATGCTACTCCTTCTTTAGTTGAAATAGTTTGGAAATGCAGACAACTTTTATCTTTCTTTGAATCACCCAAATAATATTCTAAAAGTTTCAAATCACGCATAAGCATCAACTCTTCAGCGGTAGAAGGGATTCCTTTCATACCTAAAATCGTACTTTCAATACCTTCATGCATTTGTCCGAAAATAGTCATTGAAGGTTCTTCCGGACGATTCATTAAAAGAGCGTCAATTGGAGCTAAATATTGTAAGGTTTTTAAAAGAATATCAGCATTCCAAAGTGTATGGTCTCCATCTGTAAAAGCAACTGCTCCTGCATGATAAATGTCTAACATTTCGGTAAAATCTTTTCCTTCACAATTTTTAGTAACAGCCCCAGTTGGATGAATATTTAAGATTTGTGACGCAGCAAAGTTTTTTACGTAGGCAATCGCCTCTTTGCTTTGTACTACGGGTTTAGTATTGGGGAGGGTAACAATTTCAGTAAAACCGCCTGCTAGAGCTGCATTAGTTAAAGTGTTTAAATCTTCTTTTGATTCATAACCGGGGTCTTTGGGTGAAACTCTGAGGTCAAACCATCCAGCCGAAACATGCAAATTTTCTCCGCTGATAGTTTTTGTATCTTCAGCAGTTATATTTTCTGCAATTTCTCTGATAATTCCATCAACAACCAAAATATCTTGAGTCGTCCCATTATATTTTGATGATTTATCAATAATTTTTACTGATTTTAATAAAATTTTCATGTTAAATTTTATTGTTTCGCTCAAACGTAATGTATGATTGAGATTAAATTTCAAAAAAAATGCCCTCATTAGGGCATTTTCTATAATATTATCGAGCCATAGCAACCATCGGATTAGATACTTGCTTGGTAAGTAGTGGCATCCATTAATGCTTCAACATCGGCAAGGTTTTCAACCTCAACTTTCACCATCCAACCATCACCATATGGGTCTGAATTGACTAATTCTGGTGAATTTGCTAATGCTGGATTTACTTCAAGAATTTTTCCAGCAACTGGTAGGAAAAGATCTGATACAGTTTTTACTGCTTCAACAGTTCCAAAAATTTCGTTTGCTGCTAATGTTTGTCCAGCAGTTTCAATTTCTACAAATACAATATCGCCCAATTCGCTCTGAGCAAAATCTGTAATTCCAATTACCGCAACATTCCCTTCGGTAATTCTAATCCATTCGTGTTCGCTTGTGTAGCGTAGGTCAGCAGGAAAATTCATTATTGATGAAAGTTTTAAAATTTGACTGCAAGTTACAGCAAATGTTGGAAAACTGAAAATGTAGATTAAAAACTTTTGAAATCAGAAATAGAAAAGGCAAATCATTTGATTTGCCTTTTCTATTTTATTCAGATAAACTAAACCTAACATTTAGTCCTCCTGTTGTAGTTGTTCTAGGATAAGAGAAGTTCGTTACAAAAGGTCGATTAACCAAATGGTCTATGTAAAAGTTCATCAAGATTCTTTTGTTGATTTGATAAGAAATTCTTGGACCCACCTGAAAATTATAATTTCCTTGTGTTGGTTGTGGGTCGCCATCTAACCTCCTCTGGATTCCTTTAATATCTCTCAAAGTCAAGTTGAATTGTAAATTCAAATCATTTTTAAGAGTAATAATTTTTCCGTCTCTACCACGTAAAGGCAATTTGACATTATTTTTCTTAAATCCGAAGTTAAATACAAAATCATCACTTGAATATTCAGCAATTTGCGAGTTGGATAAATTCAAAGATGCTCTTCTTTCTTTATTATACTCAAATTTTCCAGAAATTTTGCTTTTAGTTACAAATTGCACACCAATAAATGGAGCAAATTTTTCATCAATTGTAATGGTACTCATCACAAATACTGGAATAAACTGGCCAAGTGAATTGAGCATATCCGATGAAGGTAAAGGATAACCTTTTTGTGCTAAGTTGATAGCAATATTGGTCTTATTGTATTCAAGAGATGATGTGAAATTACCAACATTAAAGTTTGATGTATAGCTATGATTGATGGTAATTGAACTAAATATTCTCTTGAATGGCTCTAAATTGGCTAAGCCACTGTAATCAATACGCCAGTTTGGAAGAGGTAAATTGATTCGTCTATTATTTGGATTAAATGGGTTAAATCCAATTCTTGCACGGTCTGCTTTTCCACTGTAAGCGGCGAAGAAAGCAGGAATTAAAATATCTTGAGAGTTTTTACTATATTGTTCTACTCCAATTGATTGTTGATTTTCAATCATTTGGTTGCGATATTTAAGCATATTGTCAAATACTTGATATTGGTAATTGCTACCACTATCAGTACTCATCCTTTGGAAAGCAGTGCGGAAACCCCAGAATGACATCCCGAAATTACCATTTCTAACAGGACTTTTAGCACTATATCCACCCCCAGCATCTGCGGTATAATATTCTTGATAGGTATCTCCACGGCTCATGTTACCACTAATTTGAATTCTCAAATCTTTGTTTGGTTCAAGTGTTGTTCGGTAACTAAATTTAATTTGTCGGGTTTGCGTAAACGGTTGAGTTTGGGCAGTAGTTTTTGAAAGCCAGCCATTATTGGCCGCCTTTATTTGAAAATTCGGGTCTTGTTGACCCATTACAAAACCCAATCCAGGTGCATTATCACTACTAAATGACGTCAAACCAAAGAACCTAGGAGCAGGCATAAAACCAGGCAAAATAGACGTTTCGGTAATTGAATAATCGTAGTCAATGCCTCTTACTGTCATCAATAGACGAGTAAAGCTTTTGGCTAAATTACTTGACTGAACTTCAATATTTTCATCGTCGCCAGGGTTTCTTGTAAACCTTTTCTTCGGAGGAGTAGGGCTATTGGCGAATCGTAGATATTTTGCTTTGTTATACAGTTTCACAAAGTCAACTTTTCCTCTGACCCCTCTGTCTCTTCCATTTCTTATGGTATTTCCAAATGGAATATTAAATTCATCAAGAATATTTAAAGAAACAGCCTGATAATTAAATTGATTATTATACTTGGCATCAGCTGTAATCCAGTCTAATAAGAAAAACTTATCGAGAGGTAAACGATAGGTAAATCTCATTTCCTGACTAAAGTTCTTCGCACGCCCTAATCTCCTTAAATTCGTCAAAAGTGAATCAATTTTCTTTTGAGTATTCAAATCACCTTGAGGTTCGTCTATAATAGCATTCATAGATGCTGAATAATTCAAGAGAATACTTTTGGTTAAATTCCATTGTAAATCATAAAAACGATTCATTAAAAAGTATTTCTCATACATTGGAATAATTCCAGTGGTAGTTAAGTCAGAATTTCGAAGTTGAGTTTTTGCAAAACTTCTATCAAAGTCGGCTCTAAAAGCAACAACTGTTGGTAAAGGGGAAAAATTGAAGTCTTTTAGCCAATAGAACAATGGTCTTTCAAGGGATTTATTTGCTTTAAAAGGCTCCCAGTTGATTTGTTTGGGTTGGAATTGATAGCTAAGTCCTCCTTTATATTGATTCAAAGCATATTCATCAATTAAAATATTACTTCTATTGATGTTATTTTGGGCATAAGTAAACGTGAAATTTTCGATATCATATAAATGAGATTTTGCACCTTCTTTAGTTTTGATTTTTCTAACATTCGAGAAGTTAAATCCTCTTCTTGTATTCTCATCAACTACTAATCTTCTGTATCTTTCTCTTTCTGCCGGATTAGAAATATTTGCCAAGGCCATCTCTAAGGTCATGTCAGGGTCGAGAGGATTGAAATGAGGAGTAATGGTTTGTTTATCAAAATTGATAAAAAAAGGTATTTTTAAACCCCATTTTTCTGGTAATAATTTATCTAATTCAATATTTGAGGCAATACCAATACCTTTGCCAGTATCTCTTGCACGTTCAGAGATTTTATCTTGTACACCTCCATAGCCGAATCCTTTATAGTTGCCATTAATAGTGACAGTTGCGATATCAGCTAGTTTGATATTGGCAGCTAGAAGGGCAGCATCTCCTGAATTTTGGTCGAATCCATAAGCACGCAATTCATTCATCCAAACTAAAAATGTATTAGGGGCTTCATCGACAGATTTTGAGTTTCTTACACCCAACATGATGGTTAACACTGTACTTAAGTCAGGATTTCCCATAACCGAAATCTTAAACTTATTATCTTCGGTAGCTTTTGAATACAAAACTGAAAGATTCTTTGCCACACGGTTTCTTTCTGCTTTTAAAGCCACTAACTCTTTCAAGTCAATATCAATGGCATTTTCATCAGGCCAAATAATGGTTTCATTAGTTGAGCCTTTAGGAGTCATTTTTAGTTGTGGAATTTCTATTTCATAGTAATTCTCAGTATTATCGGTACCAATTCTAATAAACGCACCACCCACTTCTTTATCATTATTGGCATCATTTTCGGCATGAATAAACATTCTCAATCTTTTATAATTGAGCATATCTACTCTTGTATTTCTAAAAACAGCTCTTGAATCTCCATCTCTAAGGTTAGTTACACCCAAAGAAAGTGATTGTTCGTTGAATCTAATATTGAATTGTTGTTGCGTCACATCTTGGTCACGAATAAACCCTGGCGGTACTACGTATGGTGTTTTTCCTTCTTTCACATTACAGTTTTGACCATCATCTGAGCAACCATTTTCTTCAATACTAACTACACCTACTTTGAACTTAGCATCGTATGGTTCGGGTACCTCAGTTAATCCTGCATTACTCAGATTTTTATCATACACACGGTATTGATTAGATTCTAATTGTAAAGAAGCAAATCTAAGCACAACAGGTTGTTCGAAATCTGTCAAAACAGTACGCATAAATCGAATGGATTTAAAACCATTGATATCGCCATACTTACGAGTAAATTGCTTTACTGGAATTCTGAATAAATACCAAGTCGCTTCAGTTCCTGGAACATTTACTTTGTCAACAATAAAACCTTGTCCAACATCCATCTTGTTTGGACGCAAATCTATTTCGTACTCATAATAATTTTCAACATCATTAATGGTATTATCTGCATTGATATCTTCTTTGTCTGGGGTTACAGAGTTTGCAGGTGTCGCTGTATTAGAGTTTTGATTTTGGTTTTGAGGCGAATTATTTTCAACACCTAAATAGTTTTTAAATCTTTGAAGAAGGTTTTTCTTTTGCTCATCATAATCAGCGTCTATGAAAAACTTGAAATCATCACCCGATGGGTCTTTAGCAATTTCATTAAAAGTGTTGGAGTTTACTTTTCCTTTGATGTCATCTAAAAACCTTTTGATGTGAGGAAATTCCCTTTCTTCTGCATTGCTCAAACCGTCTAAACCCACATCTTGTTTTTCACGTGAACCTGATTGGTTATCAAAGGCATCGGTTAAAAATTGGACACTCGGAGCCTTCCCCCAACGAGTTGTTATTGGGGTTGATGCTGAGCTACCATTGGGAAGTAAGCCATTTTCAAAGTTATTTCTACTATCTGGAATAAAATCTTCAGAAATATCTCCTAAATGGAAAAGTAATTTACCACCTGTTGTATTTTTCTTATTTCCATTAGGGGAACCATCTCTTACAACATCAACAAATGGATTTAACATCCAAAATGTAAGATACTCTGTATTGGCATTTTCGAAGTCATTATCGGCAGTAATTCCACGCATAACCGAGCCAAAATTTTCTTTTGGATTGGCTAAATATCCATTATTATCTAGGTTTGCATTATAATTGTAGAGCCCTCTTTCTGATGGGAAATAGCTGATATCAAGAATGTTGAGCGGAATTGATGAATTAAATGCTGGTAATGAACGTCCAGTAAATATTTGATTTGGGGTAAAGGCTTTTTCGTATAAATTATTACTAGCTTCAGTAGTCACATATTCAGGTAAAGCCCCCGAACCAAACCCACCACTAAAATATGTAGTTTGGTCAACCGTATAAACTGACATTTTGGCTCTACGATAATTATAATCGTAACTTGTAGCACTTCCTTGAAATCTTTCTGGGGTTGAACCCGGACGCCAACGTGTAGGCTGACGTGTTAAATCATTAATATTTCGAGTTGATTCAAAATCATCAATCATGGCATTGCCACCAATTCGCTTGTCGTTAACTGCAGGAATAAGTTTTGCATATTCGGCTGTCAATTGAATGGATGACATCTCTTTCGTTTGAATCAAAGGCAACGCATCGAGCATCCTTGTAATGAAACGGGAATCTTTTCTTAAATTCAAGTCAACTCCCAAGATAGTATTATTGACAGGTTCTTGTCCAATCGCCACCCTTGTCAAAAACCCTGGAGTACTTTCTCGAAGGGTCATAGCTGTGGCCCCGATATGAATGTCTTTACTTAGATTATAATCCAACCTCGTTCCAAGCATAATTCTACGCTGAGTGTTAAACAAATCAGGCTTTTCCCATTCAATTCGAATTTGGCGAGACGAATTCAATATACTTTGGTTGATGATTCTGATTTTTCCGAGTTGTGGTTCAACTGTATAATCAACACCCTCTTGTAGCTGTACTCCTCCAGCATAAATTCTAACTGATTGGCCTGATGCTCCCAGCGGCAATGAGATTTCTGAAGCATTACTTGCTTGAAGACTTCCTCTAATAAAAAACTTATTTTTAGTCGTAACTTGTTGAGCATCAGTCATTGTGGTTCGATAAAGCTCATTGAAAACATACTTGTCTTTCAAGGATTGCTCATCTAAATCAAATTTGGCTGCAAGTGTACTACCAAATGGTTCGAGCACAGGAAAAATTAATTTCCCCATTTTTGTATCAATCGTGATGTCTTCAACAAAGTCAAAATTACCATCACCATCAGGAAGTTGTGGGTCATTATTAGGATTCAATCTGTCCAGATTCATTATCCTAATTAGAGGAATATTTTGAAGTTTACGCCCTTCTTGTAAATTTGGCGTATCCATTCCAGTACGGTCATCTTTATAAATGATTCTTAGTTGAAAACCTTGTTTTCCAATACCCGGAGTTCCTAATGAATATATATTTTTCATCATTAAATTCCACATAGGACTATTTGTACGATTACGAATAGTTGAGGATTTAATGAGTTTTAAAACGATAACTTCATCTTCTCTGCGAGAAGAATAATCTTCGGTTAGCTCTCCAACTTTATAGGTTCTTCCATTGTAGGTATATTCGTAGGCAACTGCTAAAATCTCATCGTTTCTAAGTGGAGTAACTAATGAAATATAGCCTAATTCTGAATTATACTTGAACTCTCTTTCTGTCAATCTTTTCGCTCCACGAAGTACTTCATAATCAATTCCTTTTTTTAAACCCATATTAGCAAGCGTTCCTGTACTATCATCGACTCTTCTAAAATTCGGATTTTTATTTAGCTTGTCATAAAGTGGCGTAGCATCATTTCCAATTACATTATATTTTCCGTTTGCATCAGGTAATTCACCTAAATCCGTAAAAGCAGTGAGGTTTCGCATGCTTTCGATAGAATTGGTGCGATTGGTTACATAAACTTCCAAGCGGGTTATTTTTACACCTGAAAGTACTAATGGTAAGTTTCTGAGTGATTTCTCGTAATTATCTCTAAAAAATTGTCCAATGAAGAAGTGCCTGTTTTCGTCATAATAATCAGAACGGATTTCAAATGTTCTATTCTGAGTGCCACCATTGAGCACAATTGATTCGGTTCTAGAACGTTGTTGAGCAACAACCGCCGTAATATCAAGTTTTCCTAATTTAAACCCTGCTTTTACACCCATTAGGTTCTGAACTCCGGGAATTAATTGACTCTTAACAGGCATACTTATATTACCGCCTTCAACTTTCTGAAGAATGTCTTCTGGTTGATTTTTGAAATTTAATTTTAACTGATTTTCAAAATTAAAGGCTGCTTTGGTATCTAAATTTGTTAGTACCCCTAATTTATCCCCAATTTTGCCATTAAAATTGATATTAATTTGCTCATTGAAATTGAAAAGTGTTTGCTTTCGTTGAATGAGAGGCAAAAAAGGATTATCAATAAATTGTCTGATTAGTTGAAAATCAAGTGTTACAAATCCATTTGGTTTTAAATCGGGCAAACTTCCACCAAAAATTCTGTCAACTACTGGGTTTTTCTCAAGTAATGGTCTTAAACCACGACCACTAACTGCACTTTTTCCATCTTGTAGATTTTCAAAATCTCGTAAAATACTTCTTCTAACATTTGCATTTTGAATACTTGAATACTCATTGAATGTAAGTGTTTGAGGAATTTTGTAATCAAGCTTTTTTCCTACTTTTTCAGTGATTGAAATTTCCTTTGAATTAGGAGAAAGACTAAAATCAGTTATGACGTTTTTGGGGTCTCTTTGATAAAAAGGTGATTGTGGAATTTTAGCGGCATAACGGTTCAAATAACGGTCTTGCCAACGATAATTCGGTTTGCTTCCTGAACGTACAATTGCAGTATCAAGCACAGGAACAGCAAGCGAGTCGGCATTGCTTTTTTCAATAGAAGTATTAATTTTTTTACGATTTTGAGCTTGTGTAGTTTGTACACATAGAAGGCTCAAGAAATAAAAAAATAGTATGAAAGTAACACAATTTAATTTTAATAGCTGTCTGAACATACAGTATTTAGGAAAATTCAATAGGAGTATCATTGACTAAACGACTAAAACCTTGCCAATAGTCTACGATAATAGTAAAATTAGTATGTTTTTTTAGTATAAAGAATTTGAAGTACCGTTTAATAAACCTCAATTGCAAAATTTTGACTTACTATTGATTGATTGATCATCGAAGAGCCAATTTTATAAGTTGCTCAACAGTAATATCATTTCCTTCACGTTTCAGAATTGCATCAATACTTTTTTCTGCAGTTGCTCTAGGAATACCAAGCATAACTAAGGCTGCCAACGATTCACTCCGAATTTTAGCATTGGCTGGCTCAAAAATACTTGGCGTAATGTTGTTTACCAAATTGTCTTTCTTGAGTTTATCTTTCAATTCGATAATGGCTCTTTGAGCGGTTTTCAAACCTATTCCCTTAATACTTTGAATAGTTTTTACATCTTCACTTACAATGGCGTGTTTAATTTCTCCCGATGAAAGTGAAGAAAGCATTACTAAAGCAGTACTTGGACCAATCCCCGAAACACTTGTTAAGTCTTCAAAAAGTACTTTTTCTTCAGCATCGTGAAATCCAAATAAGGTATGTGAATCTTCACGTACGATGAGTAAGGTATGTAATTTACAGCGTTCTCCAGTGTTATGGAGTGCCGCATAAGTTTGAAGGGATATTTTTACTTGATAACCTACTCCGCCTACATCAATAATAACGTATGAAGGGTCTTTATAAGCCAATTTGCCGTCGAGATATGCAATCATTTTATGGGTATGGGTAATAAGTAATTAAATTGATTACTTAATAACATTCAGTCTTAATCCTGAACTGATTTGTGGATTTAAGAAAAATGGTGAAGGTAAGGCTTCAACATATAAGCCAGCATCAATGAAAAATCCAATCGGTTGATTGGGTAATTTTAGTTCTAAACCAGCTAATCCTGTTGGCCCCAATGATATTTTTTTTGAGCGAATTTCCTGTGGAGGAGTTACATTTCTTGAAAAAAAGTAATGAGTTCGATTATTAATTTGTGCACCGCCTCCATAGTAAACATGAGCCCAACTGCGTCGGAGTATCTCAGAATGCCATAAATAAATACCTTGAACCATTAAACCAGCAGTTCTATATTCTCCGCCATTATAACTTCTTTGGCGATTATAGATAAAACCATAAGTGCCCACATTTACATCAAATGCTTTGTCTCCGTTTTGAAAATATTTTCTTAAATTAAAACCGAGAGGCTCTCCTACACGAAAACCAGCAGCCCAGTTGTAATCATACTGTGCGAAAGTTTGTGAAGATGCACTTAATAGCAAAATTGTAATGATGGCAAAAAGTAGTTTTTTCATTGTATTTTAATATTCAAAATTCAAGATTTTTTCAAAAGTATGAAATACTGTTTACCAAACGAAATCAAAGGTAAAATTATTCAATAAAAAAGCGTTAGATTATACATCTAACGCCCTAAAATTTGTGCAAAAATACACCTATAAAGCATTTTACAAAACTAAATCAGTATTTACTAAGATATAGTTGAGTTCATTAATATCATCGGCATTCAATTTGAGTGTACCTTTTACAGTTACTCTATCATCAGTATTGAATCGCTTAGTTGATTTTTTAAATTTAATTTGTACTACAGACTCTGGGCCCGCTCCTCCACAGAAAAAGCAAGAACTGTATGGATTTGCAGAGAGTACATAGACATTTGCATCAACATCAACAGGAATCATATATCCAGTTAAAACTACTTCTTTATCTTTTAAATTAGTAACTTTTGTTCCAAAAGTAGGGTAGAGGATAAACATCGATTCTTCAGCACTCCATTTCTTTTTGAAGGTTACATCTCTTAATGTTTCCCAAGTAATTTTTGTTGGTTCGTCTGCAAATGTAAATGAGAATAAAGAAACGGCTAAAAGACCTAATATTACTCTTCTTGAAAATGTTTTCATTGTTTTAAAGGTTGATGAAACAAAAATATAAAGTTTTGAATTATTCGCTTGCTAAAGTTTTAGAAATATTAATTCTGTAAATTCCAATTGAAGGTAAAGCTGCGGCAAAAATTCCAACAAATAAAGCCCCAATCAGTAAATAAACCTCACCCGTTTGTAAAGTAAACTGACTCACATCAAAGTGGAATTTTTGACTTAATGCCTTAGAAATAAAGTAAATACCTGTTCTGCTTAAAACGATACCTGCAATAAAACCAAGCAAAGATAAGATAATACCCTCTAATAACAACATTAGAAATAAACGAGTTCTACTTGCCCCCATCGAAAGCATAAGAGCCATTTCGTATTTTCTTTCTTTTAATGAATTATATAAGGAAACAAAAACACTAATGCCAGAAATTAACATAATTACTGCTGCTAAAAACTGCAAACCCTCAATTCCGATACCCAATAATTCAAACAAACGATTCACTTCAATAGCAGGAACGGCTGCTTGTAGCTTTGAATTTTGATTAATATTTCTAGGCATTGTCATCATACCCATTGGAGAACGAAATTTTATAATTGCACTCGTAATTTCTCTTTTTACCGTACTATCAGCTTCGGCTTCGTGCTGTTCTCCTTCTGCATGGTCATGAATACTCCAAACACTATTTAAGCTTGTTAAAATTAAGTTATCAACGACCGAATTATTAAAATCTAATATACCTACAACCTTGTAATTTTTTTCTCCATGTTTTTCGCCTGCTGCATCTAATCCATGCGAGCTTGCGAAGGTATCTCCAATCTTTAATCCGGTATTTTGGGCAGTTTGGGCACCTAACACTACTTCTAAATTTCCTTTGAACATTTTTCCATCAATCAACTGAGTCTTAAAATGTTCAAAATACTTTTTATTAGTTCCTAAAATTCTGTACCCTTGGTAATTATCACCCATTGAAAGGGGAATCATTTCTTTAACCATTGGATTTTGTGCAATATTTTGCACATCATCTAAATAAACATTCCCAGTTGGATTATCAATTTGATAAACAGATGATAATATTAATTGTAAAGGGCTTCCTTTGGCACCTACAACTAAATCTATTCCACTAATATTTTTGGCAAATTTATCTTGTAATTGTTTCCCTAAAAGCATTAATAATGAAATCATTGCAATGCCCAAGGTCATCAACAATACGCACAAAAAACTGTTTAATTTTTTGTCAAGAATATTTTTCCAACTTATTTTTAATAACATTGTTGAATTTTGGTTTTTGATTGAAAACTAAAGTGTGATGATGTTTTTGAAGTTATCTTTAAGTCTTTGGTCGTGCGTAACAATTACCAAGGCTGCACCAATATTTTTTGATTGATTTTCAAGTAATTGAATTACTTTATCGCAGTTTTCATCATCAAGATTCGATGTGGGTTCATCAGCAAGTATCACATCTGGGTTATTCATTAATGCTCTTGCAATACTCACTCTTTGTTGTTCTCCGCCACTCAGTAAATTAGTTTTTTTATCTAATAAATTACTAATACCTAAATTATCGGAAAGTTTTTGTGCTTGCTCAATAGATTGCTTTTGGTCGGCCAAATAATTAGCCAGCAATAAATTATCGAGTACATTAAGTGAGCTTACAAAATGGGGTTTTTGGTAGATAATACCTACATGGTTTGCTCGCATTTGAGTTGCTTCTTTGGGAGTCAGTGAAGCGAGTTCATGTCCATTTATTTTTATTGAACCTTTTGTAGGTTTTAATAAAAGTGCTAATAAATGTAATAAAGTTGTTTTGCCTGTTCCTGATTTCCCAAGTATAAGTAAAGGTTCTCCCTTTTCGCAGCTAAAAGATGGAAAACTGAAAGATTTCTGACTGTCGTATGAAAAACTTAAATCTGTGCAAGTGAGCATTTTTAGTTTGTTTTGTTTCACTACTCCAAAGATATAACATAAGCCTCAATAACTACAAACAGTATCTAAACCAATTCAAAAAAAATATGATAGCGTTAGAAAGCCGTTCGTTTTGCTAAGAAAAAAAAAACTTTAAATTTGTGAACTTAAATAGGTTTACAAACCTTCTCTACTAAAAAAGTAGATTAATATTCTTTTTTAATTAAAACAATCAAAACTATGTCATTGAGATTAGGAGATATCGCACCAGATTTTACCGCAGAAACCACACAGGGTAAAATCAATTTTCATGAATGGTTAGGTAATTCTTGGGGTATGTTGTTTTCGCACCCAGCCGATTTCACGCCCGTATGTACTACTGAGCTTGGCAAAACTGCATTATTAAAAGATGATTTTGCCAAAAGAGGTGTAAAGGTTATCGCGGTTTCGGTAGATGATTTGGATTCTCACAACAAATGGGTTCCAGATATTGAAGAAGTAAACGGCGTGACGGTAAACTTCCCTATCATCGCTGATGCTGATAAGAATGTAGCTACCCTTTATGATATGATTCATCCGAATGCATCAGAAAAAGCAACTGTTCGTTCGGTATTTATTATAGGTCCAGATAAGAAGGTGAAATTGACCTTAACTTATCCAGCATCTACTGGTCGTAATTTTAATGAATTATTAAGAGTAATTGATTCTTTACAGCTTACATCGAATTTCCAAGTTGCTACCCCAGCCGACTGGAAAGATGGTGAAGATACAATTGTTGTACCAGCAGTTTCAACTGAAGACGCAATTGCAAAATTCCCTAAAGGTGTAAATGTTGTGAAGCCTTATTTACGCTATACTCCACAACCTAATAAATAATATTTTATTAGAAATGAATCGAATGTCAATTCATTGTATCTACAATGGATTGACTTTTTTTTTGAATTTAGCAGTTTTCACTCAATTGGGTTTTGATTCAAGTGCTTTTTAAGTACTTTTGCACAATAAAATTTAAATCATCTACATTGATAGGATAATACTGCTATTAAGTAAATGAGAAAGAAAAAAAAAGATAATTTGGGGAGAAGGGTCTTAAATCAAATTTTTTCAATTAGAGGAGTTTATATTTTAATCGTTATTTCTCTTATCACATTATATCCTGTATATGTGAGTGATGGACAAAAGTGGACTTATATTGAAAGCTTTGGAATAAAATTGCCGCTTCGTTATACCATTCATGGAATAGATGTTTCTCATCATAATAATGAAATAGATTGGCACAAAGTGAAGCACAGCACTGACGATAATGTAGAAATAAGTTTTTGCTTTATAAAGGCCACTGAAGGAGAAGATTTAAAAGACCAAGATTTTAGTAAAAATTGGCGAGAAGCCAAAAAAACGGGACTTATTCGTGGAGCGTATCATTTTTATGTACCAAGTGCTAATCCTGTGGAACAAGCTCAGAATTTTATTGAATCCGTAAATTTAAAAGAAGGAGATTTTGTACCTGTACTTGACTTTGAAGTTCAAGGTTCAAGTAAGCGTGTAAGAGCCAAACTTTTTGAAAATGTAAAAACCTTCATCAATCTCATAGAAAACCACTACGGTGTAAAGCCAATAATTTACACTAATGGACATATCTACAGACAATATATTAAAGGAAATTTCGATTCGTATCCACTATGGATTGCTGACTATCAAAGCCAAAAATTAGAAGGTTACTCTGATAGTAAACTAATGTTTTGGCAGCATAGTACCGATGGCACTGTTGATGGAATCAGTGGTAATGTAGATTTTAATGTATTTGTAGCATCAAAGAGTCACTTAGAAGACATTTGTATAAAATCGACTCATTAAATATCAAGAATTAACGCTCGATGAAAGTCGAACTTTAGAGTTTTGATTTCATTAAAGAATTAAATTACTAATTTAAAGTAACAACTAAAGCATGCTTAACTCAATCAATTTTACTCAGACTCCTGCTTTTAAGAAACTCAAAGCTCACCATAAAACAATGAGCAAAAAGCATTTAAAAGAACTTTTTGCGGAAGATAAAAATCGTTTTAAGAAATTTTCTATCAAATTCAATGATATTTTGTTAGACTATTCTAAAAATAATATCAATAAACGAACAATGGCTTATTTAGCTGAATTGGCAAATGAGTGTCAATTAGGAAATGCCATTGAACAAATGTTTACAGGTGAAAAGATTAACCAGACAGAAAATCGCTCAGTATTACATATTGCCTTAAGAAACCGTTCTAATGCCCCCATTTTGGTTGATGGCAAAGATGTGATGCCAGATGTAAATGAGGTTTTAGATAAAATGAAAGAGTTTTCTGGAAAGTTAATTTCAGGCTCTTGGAAAGGTTATACTAATAAATCAATTACCGATATTGTAAATATAGGAATTGGTGGTTCAGATTTGGGGCCAGTTATGGTAACAGAAGCTTTAAAGCCTTATAAGAAAAAGAATATCAATATTCATTTCGTTTCAAATGTAGATGGTACTCACATCGCAGAAACGTTGAAGAAAGTTAATCCTGAAACTACTTTATTCATGATTGCCTCAAAAACTTTCACAACTCAAGAAACAATGGCTAATGCTCATTCTGCACGTAATTGGTTTTTAGCTTCTGCCATTGACCCTGAATTTGTTAAGAAACATTTTGTTGCAATTTCTACCAACCAAAAAGAAGTTGAAAAATTTGGTATTGACCCAGCGAATATGTTTGGTTTTTGGGATTGGGTAGGAGGAAGGTACTCGCTTTGGTCTGCTATTGGTTTATCAATTGCTTGTACAATCGGTTTCGAAAATTTCGAACAATTATTATTAGGTGCCCATGAGATGGATAATCATTTCCGCACAACAAAATTTGATAAGAATATTCCTGTTATTTTAGCACTTTTGGGGGTTTGGTACAATAATTTTTATGGAGCCGAGTCACAGGCAATATTACCATACGACCAATACCTTCATCGTTTTGCCGCTTATTTCCAACAAGGTGATATGGAATCTAATGGTAAGTATATTGATAGAAGTGGCAATAAGGTAAATTATCAAACAGGACCAATTATTTGGGGTGAGCCAGGTACAAATGGCCAACATGCTTTTTACCAGCTAATTCACCAAGGTACTAAATTAATTCCAGCAGATTTTATTGCTCCTGCAGTTTCGCATAATCCACTTGGTGAACATCATAAAATGCTTTTGTCAAACTTTTTTGCTCAAACAGAGGCTTTAATGAATGGAAAAACTCGTGAGGAAGTTGATGCTGAATTAACTGGCAAATCGAAAGAAGAGATTGAAAAAATTGCTCCATTTAAAGTTTTTGAAGGAAATCGTCCAACAAACTCAATATTAGTCAAAAAAGTAACACCAAAAGTGTTGGGAAGCTTAATAGCAATGTACGAACATAAAATTTTTGTACAAGGTATTATTTGGAATGTATTTAGTTTTGACCAGTGGGGGGTTGAATTAGGTAAACAATTAGCGAATAAAATCTATCCAGAATTGACGGAAAATGAAGCAATTGAAAGCCATGATAGTTCAACTAATGCATTGATTAATCAATACAAAAAGTGGAGAAAGTAGTTTTTGATTGATTTGAAATAATTATTCTTTTTAATTTTGAAAGAAATATTAATCATTGCCCTTTAGAAAGACTCCGTTAGTGTTAACTAATAGATATCTATTACTATAAAAATTGACTTTAGTTTAAATATATTTTTTAACTAAAGTCAATTTTTTTTCATTCTAGAATACCTAACAAATTGTTGTTTTCATTTATTTTTGAAAAAATTAAAAATACGAAAATTATGAAAAAAAATATCTTTTATAATTTGGAAATTAAAAACTCAACTCATAACTTTGAATCAAAATAAAGTATGCTTCCCTAATTTGTCAGTATAATAAATACAAACTCGTACCCAAAAAGTAAAAATAGCCACAATCTAATAAGAGAAGTACATCAAAAAACTATGATCTTCTCTGATTAGTATTTGAGAATTAAAGATGGACTTACGTGCTTTCAAATATTCACGAACTCTTTTATTCCTGATGGTTTACTTGGGAAGAGTTTTTTGCTTTGCTCACAATACTCCTGATAATGCCCCAAGTATTCCATACGAGATAAAGTTTGCTAATGTAACTTTCCAACTGACTGAAGTTACTAAATACCTTGTGGAAACAGAATTTGAGAAAATCAGAAATGATAAAATTCAGCTACACCAAAATCTTGATAAGTTTAATCTATTTTTACCTGTTGTAGAACCCATTTTGAAAGAAAGCGAAGTGCCAGTTGACTTCAAGTTTTTAATGGTTTACAACAAATTTCAATCAACAGTTGAAAAAACGACTTTACTAGAGTCAAGTGTTTTTTGGTGCTTAGATAAGGCTAAAGCAAGCGATGTTGATTTACTCGTTAATGAGAGATTAGATGAAA